>CAZXVY010000293.1:0-3803 GCA_964644115.1 uncultured Terriglobales bacterium | reverse complement strand
GAGCGCCCACGACAACCGCCTGACCGCACTGTGGGGCAACGTGGAGTGGATTGAAGCCGCCCCGGCTCCTGCCGGGGTCATGCCCAGGCGCACGGTGACGTGGGAGTGAAAAAGCCCGCCCGTGGCGGGGAATGGAGAGGGAGACATGAGCCGCAACTTTGAGATTCAAGGCACGCCGCAGCCGGAAGGGCCGAAGCCTTCGGATGTACCGGTGTCTGGCGGGCAGACGGCCTACTCACCGGAGGAAGCTCAGACGCGGCCGCAGCCAGGCGGGGGCATCCGCGTGGGCCCGTTGCGCCACCGGCGCGCCCTCACCGGCAATGATCTTTCGGTCGCGGCCAGCGCCGCCGAACAGGGGCCGGCTCTGGAAGCCATCCTCATCTTGTACGACGGCTCGGCGCTGTTCCGCGACCGCTTTGCGCCGCCGCTCCGCGAATTCAGCCGCCATTGGGCGCGCGTGGGCCAGGCCACACCCGGAATGCATCACCGGATGGAAGTGTCCGTTTGGGACGCCAACGGCAACGAGCACCGCGGCTCCGAAGAATGGGACGACCAGTAGCAGCTCTCGCGTCAGCATCCCGTTAAGGCATTCCTCCGCCACGTGACCGACCTGGAAATCTTGTGCTGGGCGGGAGAGCGTCTCGACTGGACTTGCGAGAACTTTGCCGGGCGACCGTTTCGCGACCTGCTGATCGAGGCGCTGCTGCGCATCCGCGACAAGCGCGGACGCCTGCGGCCGCTGGTTGCGAACCGTGCTCAGGTCGAGTTCTCCCGCCGCGCGGGGCAGCGCCACATCGTGCTCAAGGCGCGGCAGCTCGGCATCACCACCTGGGTGGCGGCGCGCTTTTTCGTGGCCGCCATTACCCGCCCGGGAACAATGAGCGTGCAGGTGGCGCACGACCAGAGCTCGGCCGAGGAAATCTTTCGCATTGTGCATCGCTTCCTGGCGAACCTGCTGGAATCGTTGCGCAAAGGCGCGCTGGAGACGTCGCGCGCCAACGTCCGCCAGATCGTCTTCCCCCATCTCGACAGCGAGTACCGGGTGGAGACGGCGGCGGACCCCAACGCCGGCCGCGGCATCACGATCCATCACCTGCACGCCTCGGAGGTGGCCCGCTGGCCGGGCGATGCCGCTGCCACGCTGGCTTCGCTGCGCGCCGCGGTTCCGCCGCACGGCGAGGTGGTGCTGGAGTCCACGCCCAACGGCGCCGGCGGCTGCTTCTACGACGAATGGCAGCGCGCCGGGGAAACCGGAACTACTCGCCACTTCTTTCCCTGGTGGTGGGAGGACGCCTACGCGCAGCCGGATGTCCAGATCGGAAGCCTGAGCGAGGAAGAGCGCGAGCTGATGGTTCGCCACGGGCTCAGCCGCGCGCAGATCGCCTATCGCCGCGAGATGCGCGCCAACTTCCGCGGCCTGGCGCCGCAGGAGTTTGCCGAAGACGCGCACGCCTGCTTCCTGGCGTCGGGCGATTGCGTCTTCGACGTGGAGACGGTGCAGCGCCGCCTCGCTGCTGTGGGAGAGCCTGCGGAGTCGCGTGACCGCGGACGCCTGCTCATCTTCTGGCCCCCGGCCGGGAAACGCAGCTACATCGTGGGCGTGGATCCGGCGGGAGGCGGCTCCGGCGGCGACTATGCCGTCGCGGAAGTCATCGAGCGCGAAAGCGGGCTGCAGTGCGCCGAGCTGCGCGGACACTTCACGCCCGCGGAACTCGCGGCACACGTCGCCGTGCTGGCCCGTGAGTACAACCAGGCGCTGGTGGCGGTGGAGCGCAACAATCATGGCCACGGCGTCCTCGCGCACCTGACCGCGGTGCAGGGGTACGCCAACGTCTACCCGCAGCAGGAGCCGCTGGGATGGGCGACCACCGCGGCGACGCGCCCTTCGATGCTGGAGAACTTTGCCGCCATCCTGGCCACGGCGCCGGAACTGTTCTGGAGCCGCTGGTTGCTGGAAGAGTGCCGCAGCTTTGTCCGCCAGGCCAGCGGATCATCGCGCGCCGCCGCCGGCGCGCACGACGACTGCATCTTCGCCATGGCCATCGCCCTGGGCGTCCGCAAGGGATTGGCCGGCAGCGCTTCTTCCCAAGGCGGGACGGTCGAAATGGGAAGCCTCCCGGGGCGGTAACGAAACAAAACGAGTGGGTGCGTGGGCGGCGTCCGGCAGTTGGTCTAGAATTCCGCACTTGGCGCTGATGGCGGTCCAACACGTTCGCAGGATGCGAGGCGGCGCGCAGAGCCACATGATGCGCGCCGAAGATGGGAACTTCTATGTAGTCAAGTTCCAGAACAATCCCCAGCACCTGCGGATTCTGGCCAACGAATTGCTGGTTACACGACTGGCGGAGCGCGTTGGGCTGCCCGTGCCTGCCGGGGAGGTGATCGAGGTCGGCGAGTGGCTCGTCTGTCACACGCCGGATTTGTGCTTCCAGCTTGCCGGGCGTTCGGTTCGGTGCCGTCCGGGACTACAATTTGGCTCGCGCTACGCGGTGGATCCGCTGGACGGCCAGGTGTTCGACTACCTGCCCGACGCGCTGCTGGGCAAGGTGCGGAACCTGGAGACGTTCGCCGGCGTGCTGGCGTTGGACAAATGGACGTGCAACGCCAACGGCCGCCAGGCTGCGTTCTGTCGCCGCGGGCGCGAGCGCAAGTACACGGCAACCTTCATTGACCAGGGTTTCTGCTTCAACGCCGGCGAGTGGAACTTTCCCGATTCGCCCTTGCGCGGCGTCTACGGCACCAACTCAGTCTATGAGGGCATTCGCGGATGGGAGGACTTTGAGCCCTGGCTGTCGTGCCTGGAGTCGCTGGATGAGAAAGCCATCGGCGAGGCAGCCTCCGCAATTCCGCCGGAGTGGTACGAGGGAGACTGGGACGCGGTTGAGCAGTTGATCGCCGCGCTGGCGAAGCGGCGCTCGCGGGTGCGGGAGTTGATCACGGCATTCCGTAACTCGTCGCGAAGGCCGTTCCCGAACTGGAGTTAGCCACCGAGGCACAGAGGACACCAAGGGGCGTTTGGCAGTTAGCAATTGGCATTTGGCCCATCGAGAGTGAAGTCGCTGACTGGGGTGCGGCGCTTCGGGGCCAAGTGCTAATTGCCAACTGCTAATGGCGGTTACTCGCCAACTCGAATTCTTCCTCCTCCGCTACGTGCCCGATGCGGTGAAGGATGAGTTCGTCAACATCGGGGTAGTGATGGTGGAGGCCGGCGCTTCCGGCCCGGTGTTCGGAGATCTGCGTTTCACCCGCGACTGGCGCCGCTTGAAGTGCCTCGATCCGGAAGCCGACGTCGAGATGCTGGAAGCGCTGGAGCAGGACCTGCGGGCGCGCCTGGCTGAGGCCGCCGGCCGCGAGCGAATCCTCCATGTTCTGAAGGACTCGTTCTCCGGCTCGCTCCAGCTTTCTCCGGGAAAAGCGTGCCTGGCCGAGTCGCCCGAGGAAGAGCTGGGCAAGCTGGCGGCCATGTACCTGGAGCCGCGTTCCCGCGAGGCCGAGGCGCGCGAGCCCGCCGGACGGCAGCTCATCGTCAGCCGCATGCGCGATGCCTTCGAACACGCGGGCGTTTGGAACCTGCCGCAGATGCGAAAGCGCATTGCGGTTGCGCAGTACACGCGCCCCGGCGACCCGCTTAAGATTGACTGTGGCTACCGGCCGAACGGCGTCGTCAAACTGTTTCACGCCGTTTCGCTTGCTTCGGACGTGGACTCGGCCAAAGTGCTGGCCTTTACGTATCCGCAGATCGCCGAGGGCATCGCGCGGTTGGAAAATGCCAAGACCGAGCTGACAGCAATCGTCGAGGATGA
>CAZXVY010000292.1:1502-3808 GCA_964644115.1 uncultured Terriglobales bacterium | reverse complement strand
GAAGGAGCAGGACTGGCCCAACCAGTTCCGCGTGGCCCGCTTCATCCCCGCGGTGGAGTACGTGCAAGCCGACCGCGCCCGCACCCTGGCCATGCAAGCCATGGCCAAGGTGTTCGAGAAGTGCGACGTGCTGGTCGCGCCCACGACTTCCACTCAGCTCATCGCCACCAACCTCACCGGGCATCCCGCCGTCATCCTGCCGCACGGCTTCCGCGACGACGGCACGCCCGCCAGCATCACTTTCCTCAGCAACCTCTACGGGGAGGCGGCGATGCTGGCCGTGGCACGGGCGTACCAGGAGGCAACCGATTTCCACCGCCGGCATCCTAAGCTGGAAGGACTTCAGCCTACTTCCGCTGCGAAAACATGATGCGCTGGGGTGTGTTTGCTTCTCGCTTCTACTTCGCCGAGTAGAATGTACCGCCTATGAAGCTCCGCGACGTTCGCAGTTTCCTTCTTCTCGTTCTTGTGGCCGGTTGCACGGCCGACGCCTTCGCGGCCGACCCTCAGGCCAAGGCCACCGCGAAGCAGCCCAGCATCTCCGTCCGCCAGATCACCTACCACGGCTGGCCGGACTCGCTGCTGATGAGCAACGGCAAGGTAGAAGTGGTGATCGTTCCTGCCATTGGCCGGGTGATGCAGTTCCGCTTTGCCGGAGAAGAGGGCGGCGCATTCTGGGAGCAGCGCGCGCTCGACGGCAAGCCCGCCGACCCGGCGTCCAAAGAGTGGATCAACTTCGGAGGCGACAAGTCGTGGCCTGCGCCCCAGGCCGACTGGCCGAAAATGACCGGGCGCGAGTGGCCTCCGCCTCCCGCCTTCGACGCCATGCCGGTGGAAGCGCATATCGCGGGCGGCGAAGTCGAGCTGGTCTCCCCGGTGTGCAAGTTCTTCGGCATTCGCGTGCGCCGGCGCATCGAGCTGGCCGAATCGAAGTCCCTGCTCACCATCACCACCACCTACGAAAAAGTCGCGGGCGATCCAGTACGCGTTTCAGTATGGGTGATCACGCAACTGAATGAACCCGAGCGCGTGTTCGTGCAAGCGGCCGCCAAATCCAGATACCCCGAGGGCTACAACCGGCAGTCTGAGTCTTTGCCTCGGGACCTGAAGGCCAAGCGCGGGATGATTTCACTCACCCGCGACACCGCCAAGGGGACCAAGATCGGCTCCGACGGCGACCGCCTAGTGTGGGTGGGCAGCAAGCAGGTGGTGGGCGTGCTCTCGCTCCGCGAGCACGGCAGCCCCTATCCCGACCAGGAAAGCAGCATCGAGGTCTGGACCAACCCCGACCCGCTCCCCTACATCGAGCTTGAAACCCTGGGCCCGCTGGCCACCATGAAAATCGGCGACACCATAGATCGCACCAACTTCTACGTGCTGCGCCGCCGCTCGGAAAAACAGCCCCAGGCCGAGGTGAAGAAGGCCTTCGAGGGAGTGAAGGTCATCGAGGTAGCACGGTGAGTGGTGGGGACCGGGTTCACCCCAAAGATACAGGGGAACGGAGAGAATTGAATCATTGAGTCATTGAATCATTGAATCATTAACTGTCCACGGCAGTGTGCGGCGTCAATGATTCAATGATCCGATGATTCAATGATTCAATTCTTCTCGGTGTCTCTGTGCCTCTGTGGCTATTTCTTTGCTTCGTAGTTCCTGAACTCGGCCCGCTTCATCGGCTTATGGCCCACGGCCTGGGCAATGGACATCTTGCCGTTGGGCAGTTTGCCGTCCCAATAGAAGTGGTAGATCAGCCCGTCGGTGGTGGCCACCAAGTCGGCCACGCCCTTGGCCTGGTCGTCCGGCATGTCATGCACCTTCACCCGGCCGCCCGCGATCTCGATGGCGTGGTCGTGCCAGTTCCGGTTCCAGGCCCGCAGCGGGACGGACTCGCGCGTCATCTTCTTGGCGAAGATCCACTCCACCTGCGAGAGCATGGCGTTGGGTTCGGTGGTGTCGTAGATCAGGCAAACAATCTGCGGCGGGTCGGGCGCGTGCACCTTGCAGTAGTGGTGGTAAGGGCCGTGCTCCTTGCCGTCCACCAGGTGGGGCGCGGTGACGTGCACGTCATAGCCGGCGGTAGGGCGGGCCATGGCCTGATGATGGTCAGGCGCGGCCGCCACCGGCTGCGGGATCAGATAGCGCGACCCGGCGATGACGCCGAGCAGGAAACAGGCAAGGAACAGACAGGTGAACAGCAACGTTCGCTTCATGCGGTGCCTCCAGTTTAATTGTGGATAACCATTATAGTTAACTATAGTTAACTATAACTGTCAAGAGACGCAGGAGCCAGTGTGCGGCGCAAGAGG
>CAZXVY010000292.1:470-1492 GCA_964644115.1 uncultured Terriglobales bacterium | reverse complement strand
CGTCAAGCAATGCGCAGGGCCGGCGGTGGCCGGTGCGCGGCGCAAGAGGTTAGCGGAAACGGGGGCGAAGGGTCAACCGGCAAGAGCTACTAGAGGGCTGCCGATTCCACGCTCGTCAAAACTGTCATTTGCTTCTCGGGCGATGGACTCGGCAAGTGCCACCCGCTCTTTTCGCTGCGGAATCGGAGGCAATGACACGGTAGGATACTGATCCCATGTGCGTCCCTGCAGAAGCCGTCCGTGCTTGGCCTTCCTTACTCCTCCCCATTGCTTAAAAAAGAAGGGCACGCTTTGCCTTCTGCACTGGTCCCGAAGGGAAAGTACCCACTCCTTGTACATCGGCCGGGCGCCGGGGCCGCTTTCTCCACCTACGATGACCCAGCCGATTCCTGCTAGATCGATCTCACCTAAGTCTTCCAGGAGGGGTTCGATGGAAAGGAATCTTAATCCGGCGGGGGCGGAACGCAGATGTTCAATTCGTGGCAGGCCATGCTTTTTGTCTTCAACACTCACTCCCCACCAAATATGGGAGTGCGTGGAAGAGAACCGGAGTTTGCTGTGGAGCATGCTGGCGAGCCGTTCTGAGCGCTTAGTCAAGACCTGGTAGACATGCCAGTCTGCGGTAGTCATGACCCGAGTCACGGTTTCGATGTAGGAATCAGGAACACCGCGTTGAAAGAGATCGCTCATCGAGTTGACGAACACAAACTTGCCCGAGGGCCAAAAAAAGGGTTCGGGTAATTTTTCTGAAACAAGCCTCAGGTCGAATCCCTGCTCGTAGGGATGGCCCTTGACCCCTCGAAATCGCTCGGCAAATGTTTCCGCGTAGCAATGCTTGCAACCGGGGCTGATCTTGGTGCAGCCGCGAACGGGGTTCCAGGTAGCGTCAGTCCACTCGATCGAGGAATTGACAGCCATGTCGTCTCCTCATATTCTCTGCCGACCGAACTTGTCAAAGATGTAGGTTACAATTTCTTCGGCCGTTCCCTTCTGCGAAGCAAAGAAAAGGTAATAGACAATCG
>CAZXVY010000292.1:0-460 GCA_964644115.1 uncultured Terriglobales bacterium | reverse complement strand
CCCTTGCTATTCCTCATCGGCAGCGGCTCTGGAACTTTTTGGAAGCCAGCAACCTTTTTGAGTCGCTCCCGGAAGGCCCCAGCCAACCTTGCATTTGATACTTTCTCGCGCTCAACGTCACCGAACAAGGTAGGGACCTCCTGATAAGCGACTGCCTTCCAGGACTCGTCACCCCAATAAGCGTTCATGCGGATTACATGGGTGTTCGAGGCGCTTCTGGGTTCGAGGTGAAGCACATTGATGTTGATATCATAGATAGGAAAGTTGATGAATATGTCGAGCGACCGCATCTCGCCCGCTGCTTGGATCACTCTCCAATCCAGGTGTAGCCCGTAGGGATCCAGTATGCACAAGCCACGTCGGTAGTCCTCGAACCGAACTTTGGGGAAAACTTCTTCGAGAAGCACCTTGTTACAGTCACCCACATAGAGCTGGACGTCTTTTCGTTCGCCAACGATTT
>CAZXVY010000291.1:0-3813 GCA_964644115.1 uncultured Terriglobales bacterium | reverse complement strand
CCCACACCAGAGACATCGCGGCGCTGGAGGGTCTCGCCAAGCGCATGGGCGTGAAACGCGTCCAGGTGGTCGAGGAGGACTACGATAAGCTTCCCGACATGCTGCGCCGCGGCGAGATCGACATCATCATGGCCGGCTACGTTCCCGATTCTTCCATCGAAGGCGTGGACTGGACCAACGGCTATCTGGACTTCGGCCTCTGCCTGATCGTGCCCGAGAGCATGAAGTGGCAGATCCATGAACTCGGCGACCTCAACGGCAAGACCGTCGCCATTTACGACGACCCCGCCGCCGAGCGCTTTGTGAAAGCCAAAATCGCGCGCGTCAACGTGAAAAAATTCTCCGGCGACGACGGCTGGTTTGAGGCCGTGGAGCGCGGCCAGGCCGACGCCCTCATTTACGACTATCCCTTCGCCGCGGTCGAGATCAAGAAGCACCCGCAAACCACCATCGTGAAGTACAACCTCAATGCCTCCAAGTACGCCATCGGCGTTGCCACCCATAATTACGACCTGGTCTACGAGCTCAACCAGGCGCTGGAGCACATCATGGCGCAGGAGTCCTACGGCAACATGATGCGCCAGTACCTGTCCTCCACCTCGGAAGTTTTCATGCAGCCGGTGAAGGACCGCAACTCCTACGTGGTCAAGTCCGGCGACACCCTCAGTCTCATCGCCCAGCGCCGCCTGGGCAGCCCTGACCGCTGGCAGGAAATCTGGCGCCTGAACACCGACCGCGTCGCCAACCCCAACTTGATCTACCCGAAACTGGTCCTCATCATGCCGTGAATGCAGGTGTCATGTTCAGGTGTGATGTGTGATGTGCGATGTGTGATGTGACTTCAAAACATCGCACATCACACATCAAACATCGCACATCAAACATCGCACCTGAGCCCTGACACCTGATGACGCCTGCCTCCCACTTCCTGCGCCGTCCGGCAGCGTTTATAGTAGCTGCGGCTTTCCTCATGACTCCCACCGCCCGGCTCGCTGCCGCTGAAGCCACTACTCCCCGGCAGGAAGTGGCGCGCCTGGCGTCGTTGCGGCCGGTGCAGGCAGCCACGCGCTGGTTCCTCGAGAACGAGGAGGAACTGCGCCGCCTGCAGCTCGAGCTGGTGCGCATCCCCGCTCCGCCCCACGGCGAAGGCGAGCGCGCCCAGTGGCTGGCAGCGCGCTTCCGCGAAGCCGGCCTGGACGACGTGCACCTGGATGAAGCCGGCAACGTTCTGGGCGTGCTGCGCGGCGCCGACCCGCGACGCGGAAAGATGGCGGTGACCGCGCACATTGACACCGTGTTCCCCGCGGGCTCGCGTCTCGACGTCCGCCGCGAGGGCAACAAGCTCTTCGGCCCGGGCATCGCCGACAACGGCGCCGGCGTGGCCGGACTGCTGGCCCTGGCGGGCGCGCTGCGCGCGGCCGGGCTGCGCCCCGTCTCCGACGTCCTCTTCGTCGGCAACGTGGGCGAAGAAGGCGAGGGCGACCTGCGCGGCATGCGCCACCTGTTCACCGCTTCCCGCTTCCAGGACCAGATCGCGCGCACCCTGGTGCTCGACGGCGCCGCCACCGACGTCATCGTCACCCAGGCGCTGGGCAGCCGCCGCTTCGAGGTGGTGGTGCGCGGGCCCGGCGGCCACTCCTGGAGCGACTTCGGCGTCCCCAATCCCATCGTGGCCCTGGCGCGCGCCATCAGCCGCCTCAGCCAGGTTCCGCTCCCCGAACGCCCCCGCACCACGCTCAACGTGGGCGTGATTCAGGGCGGGACTTCGGTGAACTCCATTCCCGAATCAGCCTCGGCGCGGGTGGACATCCGCTCGTCGTCTCTGGCCGAGATCGAGCGCATGGAGCGCGCCCTGCGCGACGCGGTAGCAACCGCGCTCAACGAAGAATCGCGTAGCCCAACCGCCCCCGGCCGGGCCCACGGATCCCACGGCGGATCCCCCCACGGCGGATCGAAGTCGCGCGCCAAACTTACGCACGAGATCAAGCTCATCGGCAGCCGGCCCGCCGCCGAACTCGATTCGGGAGCGAAGATCCTCCAGGTGATGAAAGCGGTGGACGCCCACCTGGGCAATACCGCCCGCGTGCATCGCGCCTCCACCGACGCCAACATCCCGCTCTCTCTGGGCCGCGAGGCCATCAGCATCGGCGCCGGCGGCTCCGCCGGCGGCGCCCACACCCTGCACGAATGGTACGACGCCTCCGGCCGCGAACTGGGACTGCAGCGCGCCCTGCTCGCCCTGCTTGCCCTCGCCGGAGTCGAAGAGTGAAGCTTTCTTACCGCGGATTTACGCGGATAAACGCGGATACGATCTTCACCACGGAGGCACGGAGACACGGAGAAGGAACAGGGAAAAGCTACTGGTCTCTTGCGCCTGCCTCCTCCCTCCTCCCTCCTACTTCCTACTTTCTGCACCTTGAATCCATGAACCTACATCTATTATTTCTCCGTGTCTCCGTGACTCCGTGGTGAAATGTTGAGCCGAATCCGCAAAGCTCACTTGCTGCTGTTGCTGGTGACCATGGTCTGGGGCGCCAGCTTCGTGGTGCTCAAGTCGGCGCTGCAGGAGATTTCGCCGCTCCTGCTCAACGCCTTGCGCATGGCCCTCTCCGCCCTGGCCCTGGCGGCGCTGTACTGGCGCGAGCTTCCGCGTCTCACTGCCGCCTCGTTGCGCGCCGGCGGCGTTGCCGGCCTGTGCATGTACCTGGGCTACGAATTCCAAACCACCGGCCTGGCGCTCACCACGCCCTCCAAGTCCGCCTTCCTCACCGGCGTTTCCGTTGTGCTGGTGCCCGTGTTCCTCGCCCTGTTCTGGAAGCGGCACATCAAGGTGTGGTCGGTGGCCGGGGTGGCGCTGGCCTTCGCCGGACTCTACCTGCTCACCGTGCCCGCGGGCGATGGCCGCACCCTGCTCAACCTGGAAAGCATCAACCTGGGCGATCTGCTCACCCTGGCCGGTGCCGTGGCCTTTGCGTTTCACATCATCTATCTGGGACGCGCTTCTGCCGCCCATCCCTTCCAGCAGATTGCCGTGGTGCAAGTGAGCGTGGCCTTCGTGCTCATGGCCGGTACGTTTCCGCTGCTGGAGAAACCGGTTGTGGCCTGGTCGCCGGGTGTGCTGTGGGCCATCGCCTTTACCGGCCTGCTGAGCACCGCCGCGGCCTTCACCTTGGTGCGCTTGCCGTGCAAGGTTTCGACCTGCAGCGAGGTGTTGTTGTCGGCGAGCACGGTGCCGACCTTGAAGCCGCCGTCCTCTTCGAAGAAAACGTTCATGTGCTGCGCTGCTGAGGCGTGAGGAGTGAGGGGTGAAGGGGGAAAAGCGAGCGCGCGATTATACGGGAAGCCTGTCCCTCATTTGGCGAATTCGAGAACGATATCAAGGTAGTCGCCGAACTCCTTGAACCCGTGATCGCTGCCCTGCACGATAAGCTGCCGGCAGCCGCGGTAGTGGTCGACCGCGATGCGCCAGTCGAGTAATTCGTCTCCGGTGGTGTGCAACAGCAGATAGCGGTCCAGCCGCGCCGGTTTCGGCGCGCTCAATTCCGCGAGCTGTGCGAGGTGTTCCTCGGTAAGCACGTACGCTTCGCCCGAGTAAAAATTCTTCTGCGGGCCGAGGTAGGCGCGCAGACCCTCCTGCGGCGTGATCGCCGGATTCACCAGCACGGAGCGCACGCCGGTCTTCTCGGTGAGAGCCGTGGCGTAGAAACCGCCGAGCGAACTGCCGACGAGCGTGACCTCCTCCTCCGGCACGCGCGCGACTTCGCGCTCCAGCAGCGCCATCGCCTGCTTAGGCCAGTGCGGCAACGCCGGGCA
>CAZXVY010000290.1:0-3848 GCA_964644115.1 uncultured Terriglobales bacterium | reverse complement strand
GTTGAAGTACGCGGGCACCGTGATCACCGCTTCCTTCACCGCCTCACCCAGGTAGTCCTCCGCCGCCTTCTTCAGCTTCTGCAGGATCATGGCGGAAACTTCCGGAGGCGTGTAGTCCTTGCCCTGCGCGCTCACCGCCACATGGTCTCCCGCTTTCGCCACCCTGTAGGGGACCATCTTCATCTCTTCGTTCACTTCGTCGAAGCGCCGCCCCATGAACCGCTTGATGGAGTAAATGGTGTTCTCCGGATTGGTGATCGCCTGGCGCTTGGCCACCTGCCCCACCAGCCGCTCCCCCGTCTTGGTGAAGCCCACCACCGAGGGCGTCGTCCGCCCTCCTTCTTCGTTGGCAATCACTTTGGGCTCGCCACCCTCCATCACCGCCACCACCGAATTGGTGGTTCCCAAGTCAATACCAATGATTTTGCCCATAACTTCTTGACCTCCTCCTAAATAGTGCCTTATAAACACCTGATGCTAATACTTTAGTGTGTTATTGTCAATGTTTGTCTATGTATATGTAAATACGCATGTTACTGTAATTTATTTCGCTTCCATGGCTGGCTGTTTGCGGCAACTTGTTTAAGTCGCTAGTCGCTGGTCTTTAGTCGTTAGCCTGCGCGTCATCTCGCTCTCACCTCCTACCTCCTCCCTCCGCCTTCCTACCTCCTCCCTCAATTGTGCCTTTTTTAATTTTTCCTTTTTAATTTTGCCTTTTGCCTTTCCCTCCCTCCTCCCTCCTCCCTCCTCTCTATTGGTTCGCCCCACTCGGATATATACTTTGCAGGGCCTGGAGGAGGACAAAGCACATGAACGCAACCAAGGAAGGGCAACTCTGGCAAGCAATGGGATTGGCCGCGATCCTGGGCGGGGGCGCGTTCCTGGCCCGCGTGGCGTCGATCTACGGGATCATCACCGTGGATTACTCTTCCCTTTCGCTCGGGCTGGCCGCATCGTTCATCATGCTGGCTGGAGGCGCGGCTTTCGTCGGCGGACGGGTGCTGGTAGCCACCGCTTCCGGCGCCGGCCGCTCCGAGCTGACTTTGTGGCGGCTGCTGGCCGCCGTGGGCATCGGCGCCGGTACCGTCACCGTCTATCTCGCCCACCGGCAGTCCCTGGCCCACCCTCTTCCCAGCATGGATCAGCTTGCCCTCGGGCTCGCCGGCTCTTTTGTGCTGATGGCGGGCATCCTGGCGCTGCTGGGGCAGCGCATCCTGCGACACCTGGGCGGAAAGTCATCGCCCCTTTCCGACCACCCCACCGACGAGATGCCAGCCGTCCAGCCGAAAAAATAGCGCCGCTGGAGAAGGCGCTACTCCACCGTGACCGACTTGGCCAGGTTCCTGGGCTGGTCCACATCGCATCCGCGCCGGACAGCGATGTGGTACGCCAGGAGCTGCAGCGGCACCACCTCCAGGATGGGCGAGAGCAGTTCCGGCGCCGGCGGCACAAACAGGGCGTGGTCCACCGATTCGCGGATCTCTTCGTCGCCCTCGGTGGCCACGACAATCACCGTGCCCGAGCGCGCCTTCACTTCTTTCACGTTCGACAGGGTCTTCTCATAGCGCTGCACCGAAGCCGGGTCCTTGCGATCGCACGTGGCAATGATGACCACGGGGAGTTTTTCGTCAATCAAGGCATTGGGGCCGTGCTTCATCTCGCCCGCGGGATAGCCCTCGGCGTGGATATAGGAAATTTCCTTCAGTTTCAGCGCGCCTTCCAGCGCAATCGGATAGTGGATGCCGCGTCCTAGGAAGAGGAAGTCCTGGGAGTGCATGTACTCTTTGCCCAGATCGTCAATCTCTTCGTCGCTGGCCAGCAAGGTCTCCAGTTTTCCGGGCATGCGCGTGAGCTCGTCGAGCAGCGCGCGCACCTGGTCCGGCGTCAGCGTGCCTCGGATTTGTGCCAGGTGGAGCGCGAACAGGAAGAGCGCCGCCAGTTGCGCGGTGAAGGCCTTGGTGGAAGCCACTCCGATCTCCGGCCCGGCATGCGTATAGATGGTGCCCGCAGCCTCGCGCGTCACCATGGAGCCCACCACGTTGCAGATGGCCAGCGTCTTTGAGCCTTTGGCCTTGGCCTCGCGCTGCGCGGCAATGGTGTCCGCCGTCTCCCCGGACTGCGTAATCAGCAGGGTCACCGTGTCCGGGCCCAGAATGGGATCGCGATAGCGGAACTCGCTGGCGTAGTCCACTTCCACGGGGACGCGGGCCAGGCGCTCGATCATGAACTTGCCGGCCAGCGCCGCATGCCAGCTCGTGCCGCAGGCGGCGATGTTCACCTTCTTCAGCGCCCGGAACTCGGCTTCCGTGACTTCCATGTCCTCCAGGAAGACCTTGCCGGAGTCCAGCGAGATACGGCCCAGCGTGGTATCGCGCACGGCGCGCGGCTGCTCATAAATTTCCTTGAGCATGAAGTGCTTGAAGCCGCCCTTTTCCGCCATGATGGGGTCCCAGGTAACGTGCTGCACCTGGCGCACCACCGGCTGGCCGGCAAAGTCGGTGAGCGTGACCCCGGTGGGGGTCACCACCGCCAGGTCGCCGTCGGCCAGGAAGAACAGGTCACGCGTGTGGTAGAGGATGGCGGGCACGTCGGAGGCGACGAAGTACTCGTCCTTGCCCAGCCCGATCACCGCCGGCGGTCCCTGGCGCGCGGCCACGATCTTGTTGGGCTCATCCACGGAAATAATGGCCAGCGCAAACACCCCGGTAAGCTCCCGCGCCGTCCGCCGCACCGCTTCCTCCAGCGGCAGCGGGCTGCCGTTGGCGGACTTCAGGTGCTTCTCCACCAGGTGCGCGATCACTTCCGTGTCCGTCTCGGTGACGAACTTGTGCTGCTCCTCGATGAGCTTTTTCTTGAGCTGCAGGTAGTTCTCGATGATGCCGTTGTGCACCACCACGATCCGCCCGGTGCAATCGCGGTGCGGATGCGCGTTTTCTTCCGTCGGCCGGCCGTGCGTGGCCCAGCGCGTGTGCCCGATGCCGTAGGTGCCGTCCAGCGGCTTCAGCCGGATGGCCTCCTCCAGATTGCGCAGCTTGCCTTCGGCGCGGCGGATTTCCAGGCCCGGCCCGTTGCCCGCTACGGCAATGCCCGCCGAGTCGTACCCGCGATACTCAAGGCGCTTCAGCCCCTCGAGAATTACCGGCACCACCCGCTTCTTGCCTACATATCCAACTATTCCGCACATGTTTTAGTACCCAGTACCCAGTTGCCAGTTGTCAGTTGCCAGTTCCCGTTGCCAGCCTTACTTATTGCTTACTGCTTATTGCTTATTGCTTCCTCATTCCTCAATCGCGTACCGGAACTCCTCGATCACCGGATTGGTCAGCACTTCCCGCGCAATGCGCTCCACCTCGCGCTCGGCCCCGGCGCGGTCCAGTCCGCCGTTCAGCGTGATCTCGAAATACTTGCCCTGGCGCACCTCCTCCACCCCCTGATGGCCCATCTTCTTCAGGGCGCCGTGGATGGTCTTGCCCTGGGGATCCAGCACCGTCTTCTTCAACGAAACGTACACGTACGCTTTCATAGAGGATGCCCCGATTATACCGCCCGGTGCAGAATCTCCAGCCGGAAGCCCAGCCGGAAGCCTGCGCGGCGGTTACTTTGGGTTACCCTGCATCCACCGGCGTGCATCGCAGCCGCCCGCCGTGTTACAACATTGGCTCTCACTCCAGCCCCTTAGGAGGACGGAATGCCGGGCAAGAAGCCGCAGTACAAAGTTCTTTCGCCGCGGATGACCGATGCCAGCATCGAGAAGGCCTTGCTGGATGCCTGGGACCAAGGCTACGAGCTGTCTTTCGTCGTGCCCGAGACCGGGCCCCGCGCCATCAACGTCTTCTTCATCCTGCAAC
>CAZXVY010000289.1:0-3849 GCA_964644115.1 uncultured Terriglobales bacterium | reverse complement strand
CCATGGACGCGTCGCACACCATCATTGCCGGCTCCGCCGACTACGGCTCCGGCGTCGGAAAGGTCGCGCCCGCCGTTCCGGCCGCGGCGCCCGGAGTCGCCCGGCCTGCAGCGCGGCCGGGAGTGGCTCCGCCCCCGGCGGTGCACGCGCCTCCGCGCCCGGCTCCGCCGCCGCCCAAGCCGGCGTTTCCGATCATGCCCGTGGTCATCGGCGTGGTAGCCCTGCTGGCCATCGTCGGGAGCATCGTGGGCTATCGCATGATGTCTACGCCCGCGGCCGCCACCGCCTACGTTGAAATCAACGCCATTCCTTGGGGAACGGTGAAGAGCATTACTTCCACGGATGGTGACGAAGTTCAGCTCGGCGCCGACACCCAAACCCCCTTGCGCCTTGCCCTCGCCCCTGGGGAATACAAGGTGGTGGTGGCGGGTCCGACGGGCGAGGAAAAGACCGAAACCATCAAGGTGAGCAACGAGTCTCCCGGCAGCTACGTTCCCGTCTTCGAGGCCATCGATGTCGAGAAAATCGTTCAAACGCATTAACGCCGCCCGCTGGTTAACGCTGGCTGTGGCACTGCTGCTCCCGCTGTCCGCCTTCGCCGCCCGGAAGGACGACCTCTACAAGCAGGCCCAGGCGGCCGTGAGCGCCAATAGACTGCGCGAAGCCGCGCGCCTGTTCTGCGAAGTGGCCAAGGAAGATGCCGCCTACAAGGACGCCAAGCAGAACTGCACCATCTATACCCAGGAAGCCGACCGCGAACGCAAGCGTAATGAAGACCGCTTCCAGGAGGGCGTGAAGGCTTTCCAGGACAAGCGCTGGGACGACGCCGAGCAGAAGTTCAAGAACGTGCGCTCCGGCCCCCGCGTGGAAGAGGCAAAACAGTACATCAACAGCCGCATCCCCGGCGCCAAGTCGGCGGTCGCGGCGGCCGCCGCCGGCGAGGAAAATGAAAAGGCCATGGCCCAGCGCTTCGAACAGGGCGTGCAGGCCTACCAGCGCAACGATTTCGGCGGCGCCAAGAGCTCGCTGGGTGGAGTCAGCGGGTCGAAGGAAGGCGAAGCCCGGAACTATCTGAACAAGATCCGGGAGTACGAACAGGCCATGAGCGAAGGCGACCGCCTGGCCGCCGCGCAGAACCACCGTGGCGCCCAGGGCAGCTACAACGAGGCCGCTACCATCAAGGGCGACGGTCCCGGCGATCCGCGCGGCAAGGCATCGCAGATGGAAAAGGCCATGGCCGCGGCGGTTACGCCCGGCACCACCACTCCCGGCCCTACCACTCCGGTTCCCAGCAAGCCGCCGGCTCCGTCTCCCGGCACTACGGCCCGGCCGGTCGAGGCTGCCATCAAGGAGCCCACACGCCCCCAAGTGGATGTGGCCAAGTTGAAGCTGGAGGCTGAGGCCGCAAAGCAGAAGGGCGACATCGCTTCCGCCCGCGGCAAGTACCTGGCCATTCTCTCGGCCGAGCCCAACAACCGGCAGGTGCAGGCGGCCCTGGCCAGCCTGCCCAAGGAAACGGGCGCGGCAGCTCCCAAGGCCACTTCCGAAGCCGACGTGCTGCTGGCCACCGCCATCGGCGAGTTCTACAAGGGGTCCTATGAAGACGCCGAGTTTCACATCCGGCTCTACGTCGAGAACAACGGCGGCAAGGCCGCGCTAGGAAACTTCTATCTGGGAGTCTCGCGGCTCACCCGCTACTTCCTGCGCGGCGCCAAGCCCGACGATAAGCGCATGATGGACGACGGTCTCGCCGCCTTCAAGCTGGCCAAGAAAACCAGCGGCTTCAAGGCGCCGGGCGAGCAGTATCTCTCGCCCAAGATCCTCAAGCTCTACCAGGACGCCACGCCCTAGAAACCTAAATGTTCGACCGTAGAGACGTAGCTTGCTGCGTCTCTATTTTTTGTGCCGCAGCAGGGCAGAGACGTTGCCGGTAACGAGACGTTGCGAGCAACGTCTCTACGGCGGGCGTTTGGTTCATCCCGCGCTCATGCACACCGCCGATGCCATCCGCGAACACTACGACTCCCTGGCTTTCATTTACCGCACGTTCTGGGGCGACCACATCCATCACGGCCTTTTCCTGCACAGCAACGAAGCTCCGGAAGCAGCGCAGATTGCCATGCTCGAGCATTGCGCCGCGCTGGCCAGCGTGCGCCCCGGCTCGCGCGTGCTCGACGTGGGCTGCGGGCACGGTGGCACGGCGGTGTTCCTGGCTTCGCGCCATCAATGCCGGGTGCGCGGGCTGACGCTCAGCGAAAAGCAGGCGCGCCTGGCGGGTGAGAACGCGGAGCGCGCTGGAGTAACGGCACTCACGGAGTTCGTGGTCGCGGACGCTGACCGCTACCCGTTTCCTGCTGCCGCCTTTGACCTGGTGTGGACCATGGAATCGTCCGAGCACTTCCAGGACAAGGCCACCTATTTTGCCAACGCCGCTGCGGCCCTGGCAGGCAGCGGCCGGCTGCTGCTGGCCGCCTGGACCGGTGACATGCAACGCGAGCGCGTGCGCGCCGTGGCTGGCGCTTTCCTGTGCCCGGAGCTGCTGACTGCCCAGCAGTACGCCGGCCTCATCGCCTCGGCCGGGCTCCGGCTGGCGGCGCAGGAGGATCTTACCGCCAAGGTGACCCGCACCTGGGAGATTTGCCGGGAGCGCGCCCGCCTGGCGTCTCCGGCGCTGCCCTTGCTGCCGACGGCGGTGCGCGAGTTCGTCGCCGGCATAAACATGATCCTCGACGCCTACCGCTCCGGCGACCTCAGTTATGTCGTCATGGTGGCGGAGAAGGCTCCGGGCGCGCCCTGAAGGCGCAGGCCGCGATATACTATGCGTCGCAATATTGAAGCCTCGCACCCGCAGTCGGAATCAATTTGCTCCTAGGAGAAACAGAAACTTGTCCACCGCCGCCGTCACCTACGCCCGCGAAAATCAACCCCGTTTCCTCAGCGAATTGAAAGACCTGCTGCGCATTCCCAGCGTCAGCACCCTGCCCGAGCACATACCCGACGTGCGCCGCGCCGCCGAGTTCGTGGCCGCCGACCTGAAGCGCATCGGCATGGAGCACGTGGAGATCATTCCCACGCCCGGTCATCCGCTGATTTACGCCGACTGGCTGCACGCCGACGGCAAGCCCACCGCAGTCTGCTACGGGCATTACGATGTCCAGCCTCCCGACCCGCTTGACGAGTGGATTTCGCCTCCCTTCGAGCCCACCGAGCGCAACCAGAACATCTACGCGCGCGGCGCCGTGGACGACAAGGGCCAGATGTACATGCACCTGAAGGCGCTGGAATCGCTGATGAAAACCGGCGGGGGCAAGCTGCCGCTCAACGTCCGCATGATCATCGAAGGCGAAGAAGAAGTGGGCGGCGAGTCCATTTCCCAGTTTGTGAAGCAGCACCCCGAGCGGTTGAAGGGAGACTTCGCTCTCATCTCCGACACCGAGATGTTCGCCCCGGAAATTCCCACCCTGTGCGTGGGGCTGCGCGGCCTGGTGTACACCGAACTCGAGGCCACGGGCGCCATGGTGGACCTGCACTCCGGCGTGTACGGCGGCGCCGCGCCCAATCCGCTGGAAGCGCTGTCGCGCATCATTTCCAAATTGAAAGACGAGAACGGCAAGGTCCTGGTTCCCGGCTTCTACGATCGCGTCGTCAGGCCCTCGGACGAAGAGCTGCAGGATTGGAAGTCGCTGCCCTTCGACGAAGAGGAGTATCGCAAGCGCGAAGTGGGCTCCACCGTGCTCACCGGTGAGCCCGGCTATTCGGTCCTGGAGCGCACTTGGGCGCGGCCTACCCTGGAGGTCCACGGCATGCCCGGCGGGTTCACTGCCGCCGGCGCCAAGACGGTGATTCCGG
>CAZXVY010000288.1:0-3871 GCA_964644115.1 uncultured Terriglobales bacterium | reverse complement strand
GAGCTACCTGGCCACGTCACGCAAACGGCGGGGAACATCGAACTCCGGCGAGATTACCTGCGCCAGCAGCGAGTGCGTGCGGAAGCACCGATTATAGCAAGGCGCAGCGGACTGCTCCAAGCCGGTTGAAAGGCTGCGCTCCCGGTTGCTACACTGGCAAGGTCAGCAAACCAGCTAGGCTGGGCGAGTGAGGCGATTCGTGATCCCAAGTTTCTTTCTGCGGTCCTGGGTCTTGGCGGCAGCACCGGCGGTGGCGCAGGTGGCGCTGGCGCTCGGACTGGCCACAGGTGTGGCGGCGCAGCAGGAACCCGCGGCGCCGGCGGAGCCGCCGTCATCGTCCGAGGTTGACCGCCAGCATTCCGCTGAGCGCAGCGCAGTACGCATCGGCAGTGGCGACCTGCTGGACGTGAGCGTTTATGGCGTGCCCGACCTGGGGCGGCAGGCGCGCGTGAACACCGGGGGCGAAATCTACTTGCCGCTGGTGGGCCACGTGAAGGTGGGCGGGCTCACGGCGGACCAGGCCCAGCAAGAGATCGAGCGGAAACTGGCCTCGGGCGGCTTCCTCAATGATCCGCACGTCGCGCTGCAGATCAAGGAGTATGCCACCTCCGGCATCTCCATCATGGGCGAGGTGATGAAACCGGGGATTTATCCGCTGCCCGGGGAGCGCCGCTTGTTCGACGGAATCGCGGCCGCCAGCGGACTGACGCCCAAGGCCGGCAAAGTGGTGAGCATCACGCGCCGCGACAAACCCGAAGAGCCCATCCTGGTCACCATTTCTCGCAATCCCGCCGAGGCCGCGCGCAGCAACGTTCCGATTTATCCCGGGGACACGATCATAGTGGCCAAGGCGGGCGTGGTGTACGTGGTGGGTGAGGTGGTGCGGCCCAAGGGCATCGTGCTCGACGACAACGAGAACATTACCGTCCTTCAGGCCATCGCCCTGGCCGAAGGCACCAAGAGGGAAGCCGCCCTGGACCGCGTCCGGCTGATCCGGAAGTCGGCGAGCGGCCATGAGGAAGTCGTAATCTCTCTGAAGAAAATCATGCAAGCCAAAGCGCCGGACGTGCCTCTGCAAGCCGATGACGTGCTGTTCGTGCCCGCCAGCGCGGGGAAAAACGTGGCCGTGAAGGGCCTCAACACCATTCTGCAGATCGCCACCGGCATCGCCATCTTCGGCACCACGCGGTAGGCGGGCGAGCCTGCGCCCGGCCGCATCCTGACCTGCTCCAGGCAGCAACTTCTGAAATCCCTCAACCAGCCTTTGAGCCTGGGACCTGCTGCAGGGCCGGGGTGTGGGCGGGATCGGCCACCACGGATGGACGGGAGGCGCCCTGAAGGGCGCGTTCCACGGCGCCCGCCAGCGCTGCAGGAAACGCGGTGGTGAGCATGTTCACATCAAACAGCAATGCGGTGGGGCCGTACGAGCGGTACACCTGGAAGCGGCCACACGGCCGCTGGGCGCTGTCTAGCAGGTCCAGGTTCAGGCTCCAGCACCGGGCCGGGGACGCGGAGCTTCCGTTGTCCCCTTCCCCTTTGTTCCAGCAGAACCTCAATTCGCGATCGGCGCAGTCCAGCCCGGCTTCCGGAGGCAGGGCCGGCAGGCGGGATTCGAGCAGAACGGTGAGCCGGAAGGCGTCGAAGTCGTTGTCGCTGAAACAGTGGCGCAGGGCGGCACACAATTGCGGCAGGCCTTCCACCGCAGTCAGCTCTTCGATTCCCCGCCGGATGGCGAGGTTGTTGATCATGATGCGTTTCTGGTTCACGGTGCGCCGGGCCACGCGCTTCAGCTCAAAGAACTCGTGGTAACCCAGGTGCTGGACGGACAGCCAGATCACGGCTCCCACTACTACCAGCGCCAGCCCGATGGCTTTCCCGCCCAGGTTTACCAACAACAGGCTGGTGACGCCGAACAGGGCGGAGACGCCGTAAAGCAGCATCACCGCCTGGCGCTGGGAGAGGCCGCGCTCCAGCAGCTTGTGGTGAATGTGCTGGCGGTCGGCGCGGAAGAGCGGCTGGCCGCTGATGAAGCGGCGCACCACCGAAATCAAGGTATCCAGGATGGGCAGTCCGAAGGAAACCACCGGAATGGCTACTGCCACCGCCGCCGTAGACTTCTGATGGCCGGCCAGCGCCAGGGCGCTGAGCACGAAGCCCAGGAAAAGGCTGCCGCAGTCTCCCAGAAAAACGGTGGCGGGATTGAAGTTGAAGCGCAGAAAACCGAGGATGGCGCCAGCCAGCACGATGGTGAGCAGGGAGACGAGGTAGACAGGTACTTTCGGGGAAGCCGCCACCACAAAGATGGTGACCGTGGCAAACAGCGCGGCCCCCGCCGCCAGCCCGTCCAAGCCGTCAATCAGATTGAAGGCATTGGTGATCAGCAGCACCCAGAAAATGGTGAGGAGTAGAGAGGTGAGCCAGCCCAGTTCTTGAAATCCAAACACCAGCGGCAAGCGGGCCACTTGCAGGCCGCCAAAGAACAGCATGGCGGCGGCCAGCGCCTGGAACGCGAACTTCACCCACGCAGGAAGAGAAAAGATGTCGTCCACCAGCCCCACCAGGAACACGGTGAGAGCGGGAACCAGAATGATGACGAAGTCGGTGGCGGAGAAGCCGAGATCAAAACCGAAGGCGCGGGAGGCCAGGAAGAGCAAGCCGGTGACGGCCAGAAAGGAGAGCACGATGGCCACGCCACCCAGGCGCGGGGTGGCGGCGGCGTGCAGGTGGCGTTTGGAATCCGGGAGCGCTACCCAGCCTCTTCGCAAGGCGAGGCTGCGCACGCCCAGGGTGAGCAGGAACGACAAAAGCAGCGCGAGCAGAAACGCGGTTAAGTGTGTGGCAATCATCCCAGGGCTGGCCGGGATCCGCAACTCGGCGTGCGCGGAGGAGGCGACGCCAGTGGCTGTGAGCCAGCAGAAATCATCCCGTAGCAAGACTATAAATGGTCGGAATCCGCAGCATCAACCCTTTTCCGAAGCGCGCTCCGGCCGCTGACTTTTCCCCTGGGCAGCGCATCAATCTGAACCTACCGATCAACGATTCGGCCGGAATTCGGCCGGCGCGTCGGGCCGAACCCATAAACCAGGCTGTAGAACAATGCTTCATACCTGTCCACGAGTACTTTGCGGGTGTAGCCCTGAAGAAAGGCCTGGCGGCCGGCGTCTCCCAACTGCCGGCGCCGCTCCGGGGTCATGGCGTAGAACTCGCGCACGGCCGCAGCCAGCGCTTCGGCGTCTCCCGGCGCGCAGACCAGCCCGGCGCCCGCCTCGCGCACCACGTCGGCGGCGTCGCCGGAAGTGGCGGAGAGGATAGGGCGTCCACAAGCCAGATAAGAGATCGTCTTCGATGGAATGGTGATGTCGAACAGCGGATTGCGCAGCAAATGAACCAGCAGGACATCGGCCAGGGCAAAAAAATGCGCCATGCGCTGAGCCGGAAACTGGCCGAGGAAGCGCACGTTGGCCAGTCCTTCAGTTTCCGCCTTCTGCCGCAGGGCGGGCTCCGCCATGCCCGAGCCGAGGAACACAAATTGCACCTGGGGCAGGTCGCGCAGTCGCGCGGCAGCCGCCAGGACATGGTCGAGGCCCTGGGCCGCGCCCAGGTTGCCGGCAAAGACCACATTGAAGCGTCCCGCCAGGCCGAACTCCTGCGCCAAATCCGGGTCGGCAGGCAGCGGCCGGTAAGAGTCTTCGTCTGCCCAGTTGGGAATCAGATGGATCTTCTCCGGCGGCACACCTTTGGCAATCAGGTTGGTGCGGAAGCCGGGAGAAACCACGGTCACCGCGGCTGCACGCCGGTATACAAAGCGCGCCAAGCCCGCGAGCATGCGCAACGCCAATCCGTTGGAGAGCATGTTGGTGGCGGCCACGGT
>CAZXVY010000287.1:0-3872 GCA_964644115.1 uncultured Terriglobales bacterium | reverse complement strand
CGTCGAAGGGCAGGGGCGCGCGGTCGGTGGCGTAGAAGATGTCCGCTTCCAGGGGCAGCGAGGGCGGAACCGGCGCCGGCCCGGGGCTGGCGATGCGCACGCAGCCGCCCAGCAGGACGATGGGGAACAGCAGGAACAGGAGGCTGAGCCGGCGGGAGGTCAACTCACGCGCCGCGGGAGACCTCGCGCCAGCGCTCTTTGGCTTGCGCTTCGGCCTTCTTCACCTTGCCCAGCAGGAAATAGCGGAGGGTCATGGCCGCTACGCCCAGCACGGCCAGCATGAAGTCGAGGCCGCCCGCCACCAGGCGCACGGCCAGCACCTGGTTCACGGCTTCCATGATCGGCGTCACCACCGCCTGCAACCCGTGCAGCAGCGCCGAGCCTTCCAGGACTTCTTTGCGCACCAGCCCGCTGCCCAGGATGAAGTATCCGAAAAAGGCCAGGGGCAGGATGGCCAGCGCCAGCGAGAGTCCGAGGCGCAGGCCGCGGAGGGCCTGGTAAACCCTGCGCGCTTTCGCTTCGTCCTCCGCGGGAGCGGTCTGGATGGGAATCGGGAACGAAATCTGGTAGGCGGAAGCGGCGGACGTGGACACGCCCATCCGGCTTTGCGCCATTCCGGCCACCGACTGGGGCACGCGGATGCCGGTGGCGAAACCCCGAGGACGCAGTTGCGAGGCGGTGAGCCGGTTGGCGCTCAGCGAGGCCTGGATCTTTTTCAGACGAGCGCGCACGTCGCGCGCGTCCGGCCGGCACGTCCGGTCCTTCTGCAGGCAAAGATGGATGAGCTGCTCCAGTTCCAGCGGGACGTCCATGTTCAGGCGGCTGGCAGGCGACGGGTCCTGACTCAGGATGCGGGCCAGCGTGGCCTGCGGCGACGGGCCTTCGAAGGGCATCTTGCCGGTGGCCATCTCGTAGAGCATGACGCCGAAGGAAAAGATGTCGGTGCGCGCGTCAATCTCGATGGCCAGGGCCTGCTCCGGCGACATGTGGCTCACCGTCCCCAGCATGGTTCCGGCGGAGGTTTCAAAGGCGGCGGTCTGGTTCTGATCTTCGCTGGCCTCAGGTTCTTTCAGCTTGGCCAGGCCGAAGTCCAGGATCTTCACCTGTCCGCGGGGCGTCACCATCACGTTCTCCGCCTTCATGTCGCGATGGACCACGCCGCGTTCGTGGGCGGTGGCCAGGCCGTCGGCCACCTGGATGGCAATTTCGCAAAGCTGGGTCAGTTCCAGCGGCCGCCCGTCCATCACCCTTTTCAGGGTGAGGCCCTCCACCAACTCCATCACAATGTAGCGGGTATCGCCTTCCACCCCGACGTGGTGGATGGTCATGATGGCAGGGTGCTGAAGCCGGGAGGCGGCCCGGGCCTCGCGCAGGAAGCGGGCCTCGCTTTCAGGATTGGCGCTTTCGGCGGAGCGCAGCGTCTTGATGGCTACCGGACGATCCAGGCTCACGTCGGTGGCGCGGTACACCACGCCCATACCTCCGGCACCCAGCTTGTCGTCTATCCGGTAGTTACCGAACGTGGTCCCGATCATCGCGCCTCCCCTGGCTGCGGGACGGCTGAGAACCGCGGCACCCTGGCTGCCGGGAAACGGCGCAGTCGGGGGAGTCTCCTAAGGGTGAACGCTAGGACAATTGGCCGTCCAGTGTCAAGCGGAATTCCAGGAAAACCGGGTATTTTGCCGCAAAACCTGTGCAAAACCGGGTGTTCCAAGGGGGCTCAGCGGGCGAAGATTTCAAACTCAATCTTCACCTCGTCCTTCACCTTGATGGTGCCCCCGGCGAGGCTCACCGGCTTGATGCCGAATAGCTTCTGCTGGAACGACGCCGTGCCGCGATAGTGGCCGTTGCCGCCGCTGACGCTGACCGCTACCGCATGCGTCTGCCCGTGCAGGGTCAGGTCGCCGCGCACCGTCCACTTCCCTTCCCCGGCCTTCTCGATGGCGGTGGAACGAAAGCGGATTTCGGGAAACTGGGCGCTGTCCAGCACCTCCGGGCTGTGCATGGTTTTCTGCACTTCGGCCCGTTGGTCGGCGGCCAGCTGGGGGTCGAGCACCTTGAGCTGGCGGGCGTCCACGGAAAACTCCACCGCGGGTTTTTCCGACTCCACCAGCGAACCCGAAGCCACCGGCGCCTGGATTTCATGGTTGTGGGCGGCAAAGGAAAACAGTCCCGCCTTGAAGACGCGCACCGTGAGGGTGGAGCGCTGGACGTCAATCGCTCGCGATTGGGCGGAAGCGGGCGCCGCCGGCGCCAGGCCCGCCAGGAGCAGGGCTGCGGCAAGAGCGAGCAATCGAGGCTTGCAGGGCACGGCAGTCCTGCTCACTGGCCGCCGTCGAGGCGCGCGATCTCGCGGGCGAACAGCGGGTTCTTGGGAAACTCGTCGCGCAGGCCGGCCAGCAGGGCGCGCGCGCGCCCGGTGTCTTTGTCGCGCAGATAGGAGATGGCCAGCAGGATGCGGGCAAAAGGCTTGAGGAAGCGGCCGTGCTCGGCGGTCATCATCACTTCGTAGCGGCCCCCTTCTTTGTCCCCGGAGTGGCCGCCAAAGCGCAGCAGCCAGCGCACCGGCGCGGGCAGGCTTCCGATGATGTACTTGTAAGTGCCGGTGGCCAGGTAGGCATCGTAGTTCTGCGGGTCCTGGGCGAGCAACTTCGCCGCCCAGGCTTTGCCCCGCTTGGCGTGGCCGAGAGATTTGAAGTTCTTCTTCTCCACCAGGGCGAGGTAATCGGCCTGCAGACCTTCGTACAGAGCCATGGCCAGGAGGGCGCCGGCGTGGTTGGGATTTTTTCCCAACTGCTGCTTGGCAATGGATTCTGCGCGACCCAGCGCGGAAAAAAATCGCGTCCGCACCTGGGGATCGGCCGCCAGCTTCTGCTCCGCCTCAAAGGACTTGTCGTCCGCGTAGAACTGCGCTTCCAGGATGCCCAGGCGATGAAATTCAGAGAACAGCAGTCCGGCGGCCTCGGACACCGGTCCTAACGGGTCGTCCGGATGCTGCTTCTGCCAGCTCTCGAACTCGCGTTGCGCGGCGTCGAAGTCCAGGTTGTAGAGCAGCCGGTAGCCGTGGTCGAGCGTGCCCGGAGCGGGCACGGCGGCCGGCGGCCTCTCAGCCAGCCCGCCTTGGCAGGCCGCCAGCAGCAGGGACAGGATCAGCAGGAACCTTGGAGAGCGCACGCGTCTGCCTTAGAAGTGGACTGCGAACCCGCCAGAGAATATCACGTTGTACTGGCGGCCCCCATTGCCTAGCCGGGCTTCTTTGCGGCAGGCTGAGGCTCAGCGGGTTCCACCGCCAGCGACTTGAACACCGCCTCGCGGAAACGCCCGGACGACTTTCCGCCGGCATCGGTGCTGTACTGGGTGAGCTTGCCTTTCACCACGTAATATCCGTCTTCGGCGCGAGACTTGGCTTCGCCGCGCTCCACGGTCCCCTCAAATTCAAACCACACCCCGTGGATCTTCCGGGTGGTGAAAGTGAGCTTGTTGCCGGTGAGCGAGGCCTTCTGGAAAAAATGATCGAGGAAGGCGCCGCTGTCGCTTTCTAACTCGCCGAAGCGGGATACGAAGCCCGTAACCCGGTCCTGCTCCACGTCAATCTGCAGGAACTCGCCCTCCCGCAGGAAAGAGTAGGTTCCGGAGATGTCTCCCAGCGGGTTGGCGGCATCGGGCTTGGCGGCGTCCGGCTTGGCAGCGTCGGGCTTGGAGGCGGGCGGCTTCTTCTCGCCAGCTGGCTGCTTGTCGCCGCCCGGCTGCTGGGCCACCAGGGCCAGCGCGGTCAGAAATATCAGGGAATAAAGCGCGCGCTTCATGCCGCCTCCAACTCCATTATGGCACCGCCGGGAGAGCGTCACCAAGGCCCTCCACGAATACTTGTG
>CAZXVY010000286.1:0-3877 GCA_964644115.1 uncultured Terriglobales bacterium | reverse complement strand
ACGCCCGCGTCCACCACCAGCGGCACTTCCGTGATCATCTCCCGCAGGATGCGCAGGCTGGCGGCGTTCTGGATGCCCAGGCCCGAGCCGATGGGCGCGCCCAGCGGCATGATGGCTGATGCGCCCGCGTCGAGAAGGCGCTTCGCAACTACGATGTCGTCGGAAGTGTAGGGCAGTACGGTGAAGCCCTCTTTCACCAGGATGCGTGTGGCTTCGATGGTGGCGGCAACGTCGGGAAAGAGCGTGCGCTCGTCGCCGATCACTTCGATCTTCACCCAGTCGGAAAGTCCCACCTCGCGCCCCAGGCGGGCCACGCGGATGGCGTCGTCGGCGGTGTAGCAGCCGGCGGTGTTGGGCAGCAGGAAATATTTCTGCGGATCGATGAAGTCGAGCAGGGACTCCTTGGTGCGATCCAGGTTCACACGGCGCACCGCCACGGTGACCATCTCCGCGCCGGAGGCGGCGATGGCGCGCGCCGTTTCCTGCCCGGACTTGTACTTGCCCGTGCCCACAATCAGCCGCGAGCGAAACTCGCGGCCGGCGAGAAAGAAGGGATCCATGCTTCTATTCTAGCAACCGCGCGTGTGGAAGCGGGCGACTCGCCCGCGAATGAAGAGCGACCCGCCCGCGCCAAAGAAAGCGTCCTACCTCTTCTCTCTCAGCCGGGCCCGCAGCAGCCGCGCCCCAGACTTCGAGTGACGCCTGTACTCGCGGGCCGCCAGCGGGTCCTGGCGGCGCTCCAGCGCGGCCAACTCGGCCCGGGTCTTGTGGAAGCTCTCCAGCCTGCCCGCGTCGAGTCGGCCCTGGCCCACCGCTTGCAAGACGGCGCAGCCGGGTTCCGCGCGATGCGTGCAATCGTGGAAACGGCAGCCAGTGGCGAGCTCTGACAAATCTGCGAACGCGCTGTTCACGCCCTCCCCCGCCGACCAGAACTGCAGCTCGCGCATGCCGGGGGTGTCCATGATCATTCCGCCGCTGGGCAGCAGCACCAGTTTGCGGTGGGCGGTGGTGTGCCGTCCGCGGCTATCGCTTTCGCGTACCGGCGCGGTACGCAGCGCTTCGCGCCCCAGCAGCCGGTTGATGAGCGTGGATTTCCCCACGCCCGACGACCCCAAAAGCGCCGCCGTCCTTCCCACCTCGAGGTAGGGAAGCAGGGCGTCGAGGTCATTTCCCGCAGCGGCGCTCACCGCGTAGACCGGCACACCCGGAGCAACCGCCTCCACCGCCACCAGCTTGCCCGCCAGGTCGCCGGCGTCGCAGAGGTCGCGCTTGTTCAGCACCACCACCGGCTCGGCGCCGCTATCCCACGCTGCTATCAGGTAGCGCTCCAGGCGGCGCAAGTTGAAGTTGCCGTCCAGGCCCATCACCAGAAATACGGTGTCCACGTTGGCCGCGGCTACCTGTTCGGAAGTGACCCGGCCGGCCACCTTGCGGGAGAACTGCGTGCGCCGGCGCAACACGGCGTGAATGGTGGCGCCGCGTTCGCGGGGTCGCGGACGTACCGCCACCCAGTCGCCCACCACGGGGAAATCCTGCGGCCCCGAGGCCTGCGAGCGCAGGCTTCCCGATACGGACGCCACCAGTTCGCCCTGCTCTCCGTAGACGCGGTAGAGTTCGCGATGCTGTGCCGCGATGCGCGCCGGTACCAGTTCATGCCGCGCGTATTGCTCAAATTGTTGAGCGAAGAAACCGCTCCAACCCAGGTGATGCAAATTCATGGGAATGTTCCTCTGCCCGCCGCGGCGAGCTGTGTTGCAAGCGAAGTGAGAGGAAGGGAAGGAGGCCGGGTGATTCAGAGAGACGCGTGCGCGTCCAGGGCGTCCTTACCAGGACCGACTAGAGGTTGGAGACAATGACTGACATACGGCTACACCCAAAAACAAGGCTATCGTGAAGTGAAGGAAGTTGCAAGCCGCGATCAGGAGCCCACCGGCTGCTTCGCGTGCGCGGTTTCCTCGTAGATGGCCTCAATTTCGCGGCGATACTTTTCCTCGACGAAGCGGCGGCGGACCTTCTGCGACGGGGTCATGGTGCCGCCGTCGATGGTGAACTCCTCCGGCACCAGCAGGATCTTTTTCAGGGTCTCGAAGGGCGCCAGCTTCTGGTTGAGTTCGGCGACAATCCCTTCGTAGAGCGCCTGCACTTTGGGGTCGGCCACCAGTTGCTCGCGCGAAGAAAAGCCTACGCCGTTGGCCGGCGCCCAGTCTTCCAGCGCAGGAAAGTGGGGAGCGAGGATGGCCATGGCGAAGCGGCGGCGGTCGCCCACCACCACCGCCTGTCCCACCAGCGGGTTGGCCTTGAGCAAGCTCTCGCTGGGCTGGGGCGCGACGAACTTTCCGCCCGAAGTCTTGATTAGATCTTTTTTGCGATCGGTGACGGAGAGGAAGCCGTCGGCGTCGAGCGCACCGATGTCGCCCGTCCTGAACCAGCCATCCACAAAGGCGTTGCGCGTTTCCTCGGGCAGGTTCCAGTAGCTGGAGAAGATGCTGGGGCCGCGGGTAAGAATTTCTCCGTCTTCGGCGATGCGCACTTCCACGTTCTCCAGCGGCCGGCCTACGGTGCCGATGCGGTGGTGCTGGGGCGTGTTGATGCACATGACGGGTGAAGTCTCGGTAAGGCCGTAGCCTTCCAGGATGCGGATGCCCACGTCGGCAAACCATTCGGCCAGTTCGCGGCCCAGGGGCGCGCCGCCGGAAATGAACGTGCGCACGTTTCCGCCGAAGGCCTTCCGTATCTTGGAAAACAGCAGCGCGTCCGCCAGCTTCCAGGAGAGCGAGTCCGGCTGCTTCCCGGCCAGGACCTGGTCGCGATGCGCGCGCCCCACGCCCATGGCCCAGTTGTAGACGGAGTGCTTGAATCCGTGCGCGGTGAGCCGGCGAGTGACCGCGCGCACTTTTTCGTACACCCGCGGGACCGCCACCAGCAGCGTGGCTTTGACTTCCGCAGCCACCTCGAGGACGCGGTCCGGAACCGGACAGTAGGCGATGATGATGCCCCGCTCGAAGCAAACGTAGTCGAGGTGGCGCCCGGTAACGTGCGACAGCGGCAGATAGGAAATGGAAACCTCGCCGGGCTGGAGATCGTGTTTCGCCAGCGAGCAGCACACGTTCGATGCCAGGTTGCCGTGGGTGAGCATGGCGCCCTTGGGCGTGCCGGTGGTGCCCGAGGTATAGATGATGGTGGCCAGGTCCTCGGGCACGATGCGGTGCGCCCGGGCGTCGAACTCAGGGTCGCGTCCCGGAGGCTGGTTGTGCATCATGCGGTGCATGGGCAGCCCCTCGGTGATGCCCACGTAGTCCATCACCACAATCTTTTCGACCTGCGTCTGGCTCTGGATGGCAAGAACTTTCTTGAGCTGCTCGGTGGTGGAGCAGAAGACCACGCGCGCGCCCGAATCCTTCAGGATGTACGCCGCTTGCTCGCCGGGCAGCGTGGGATACACCGGGACCACCGCCGCGCCCAGCAGCAGCGCGCCGAAGTCGGCCACCGCCCACTCCGGGCGGTTTTCGCTGAGGATGGCCACGCGGTCGCCCTTGCGGATGCCCCACGACTCCAGGGTGCGCGCGGTGCCCACGGCATCGCGGTAGAGTTCGTGCGACGCGATGTCAATCCAGCGGATGGTCTGCTTGAAGGTCATCACGCGCGCGGAGTTGCGGTCCACCGCGCTGTAGAAGACGTCGACAATGGTGGCGGGCTGCATTCCCCTGGTTGTCGTTCCTTAGTTGCGCGTCTCCATTCCCCTCAGCACCACGTCCACCACGGCGTCGGCGGCGCCGGCCAGCGGATAGTCGCGCTCGCTCAGCACCCAGGAGGTCACCATTTCGTCCAGGGCGCCGAAGAAGCAGTTGGCGGCGATCTTGTCGGACATTTCGCGGCG
>CAZXVY010000285.1:0-3907 GCA_964644115.1 uncultured Terriglobales bacterium | reverse complement strand
CAGGTCCTGGCCGAAGCGTTCCAGAACGTGTTCGGCGATGATGGCGACGTCGTCGCCGCGGTCGCGTAGCGCGGGGATGCGCAACGGCACCACCGCCAGCCGGTAATAGAGGTCGCGGCGGAAATCGGCCGCGGTCTCCAGGTCGCGATTGGTGGCGGCCACCACGCGCACATTCACTTCGAGAGGCCCCGACCCGCCCAGACGCTCGATCACGCGCTCCTCCAGGACGCGCAGCAGCTTGGATTGAGCGGCCGCGGGCAGGTCGCCGATTTCGTCGAGAAAAATCGTGCCCTGGTGGGCCAGTTCGAATTTTCCCAGGCTGCGGCGGTCGGCGCCGGTAAAGGCGCCGCGCTCGTGTCCGAAGAGCTCGTTTTCCACCAGGGTTTCCGGGATGGCGGCACAGTTGAGCGCGACGAAGGGTTTCGCGGCGCGCGGGCTGAGCTGATGGAGGGCGCGCGCGAACAGCTCCTTGCCGGTGCCGCTTTCGCCCAGCAGCAGGACGGTGGTGTGGGTGGGCGCGATGCGCTGCATTTCGCGCCCCGCCTCCTGCATCGAGGGATGCTCGCCCACGATGCGAGGGAAACCGTAACGGCGCGCGTAGTCCTCCTTGAGGACGAGGTTTTCCCGCAGCAACTGCTGGCGTTCCAGGGCGCGGGCCAGCAGGTGCTTGAGGTGTTCGAGGTCAATGGGCTTCTGGATGAAGTCGTAGGCGCCGTCGCGCATGGCGGAGACCGCCTCGGCGATGCTGCCGAAGGCGGTCATGATGACCACGGGTATGCCCGAGTCGGTCTCCAGCGCGGCCCGAAGCACGTCCATGCCCGAGCCCGCGGGCAGCTTCAGGTCGGTGAGCACGGCGGAGAAGCGCTGCCGCCGCAGCGCCGCCAGCGCCTCGCCGACGCTCGCCGCCGGGGCCACTTCGTAGCCCATGCGGCCGAGCGCGGTGGCCAGCATCTGGCGCAGCTCAGTCTTGTCTTCGACCAGCAGGACGCTGTCCATAAAAGAAAAGGCCCCCGAGGCCGCAAGGGCCGGGGGCCTGACTGAAAGCGATGCTATTCACCCCAGGAGGCGGGCTTGCCTGCCTTGCGCAGTTCCTCGCGCATGTCTTCCAGCTTCTGCTTGGCGGCCGCGAGCGCCGCCTTTTTCTCGTTGGTTTCGGCCTGGTACTTGCGGTCGTCGGCGGCGTACTTGCCTTCGTCGCGCAGGCGGGACCCGGCGTCGGCGTAGTAGGACGCAGCGCGCAGCTTGTTCTCACGCTCGCTCACGCTCAACTCGCGCTCCAGGGTGGCGACCTCGTCCTTTTGTTCCTTGATGCGCTTGCGCCAGTTGGCTTCTTCTTCCTTGGGATCCACCGCCGCCTCGCCTTCTTCTTCCTCATCCGCGGCGGCGACAGCAGATGCAGCCTTGCCGGCGGTGGTGGCGGCAGCCGGTTCCTGGCCCGGCGCCTGCGTGGTGCTCTTCCCGCCCTCAAAACTGACGGTTTGCGGCAGAGTTTCGTTGGTGTAGACCTTGCTGCTGGAAGCGCCGCCCTTCTTCTCGCGGTTTTTGCGCGCCAGCTCTCCCAAAGACTGCGCTGCCGCCAAAGAAGCCAGCAGGCACGCCACTGCCAGACTGAACAGAATCCGTTTCATAGGCCAATCCCGCGGGCTGGTCGCCCTGATCTATTGGATGCGGACCGGTCCAGACGGGAGGCCCGCAACGCCCCCCATTCTACTCCGGTTCGGGGGCGTCGCCGGGCGGTTTCCGGGCAGGAAACGAGAGGGTAAACCTGCTGCCTGAGGGGTCGCTGGCTACGCTTACGGTGCCTCCGTGTTCGGTTACGATGCGGTGCACCAGCGCCAGGCCCAGGCCGGTTCCCGAAGCCTTGGTGGTGAAAAAAGGGACGAAGATGCGGGACAGGTTCTCGCTGGGAATGCCGGCGCCGTCGTCCTGGAAGACCAGGCGGATGGTATGCCCATCCACTTCCGCCGAGACCTGGACGTTCACCGGGAGGCCGTTGCGTCCGGCTTCAGCGCTGTTGCGCAGCAGGTTGGAAAAGGCCTGGCGCAGCGCGGTGGCGTCGCCCAGAAGGGAAAGGCCGGCGGGGAAGCCGTCGAGCTGCAGGGCCACGCCGCACTCGCGGGCGCAGTCTTCAATCAAAGGGCGCAGATCCACGGTTTCCGCCTCCAGCCCCTGGGGCCGGGCGAAGTTGAGGAAGTCGGTGACGATGCGGGTGAGGCTGGCGGTCTCGGCCACGATCTTGCCGGCGAATTGCTGCGTGGTGGGGGCGTCGTTTTCCCCGGCGAGCATCTGGGAGTAACCGGAGATGGTGGCCAGCGAGTTCTTGAACTCGTGGGCAATGCCCGCCGACATCTCACCCAGCAAGGCCAGGTTTTCGCGCAGGCGCATTTGCGAGGTCATGTGGGTGATTTCGGTGAGGTCGCTGACCAGGCAGGCCGCGCCCAGGGACTCGCCGCCCGCCCCGCGCACCGGCGAGAGCGTGATGCCCAGCACGCGCTTCTGGCCGTCGGGAGCGGTGTACTCGGTTTCCAGCCGGCGGAAGGACGCGCCCGTCCGCAGGCAAAGATCCACGGCATCGCTGAGCCCGGCGGGGGCCGGGCCGGCTTCGGAGGGGGCTTCGGAGGGATCAAGGCGCAGGTTGCCTGCGCCCTGGAAAACATGGCGGGCGTGCAGGCCGGTGGGCGAAGCGTATCCCAGAATGCTGCGCGCGGCCTGGTTTGCCTGGCGCACCAGGCCGGTGGGAGCGAACAGCAGCACTCCGCTGGTGAGATTGGAGAGCACGGCCGCGCTGACGTTCTCCGAGGTCTGGGCCCGACTGTGCTCCGCAAGACGAAGCCGCTCCAGTTCCTTCTCCTGCTCTTTGAGGCGCGCGATCACCGCCTGCACGGTGGCGGCGGCAAATTCCGGGCCGGGTTCCGCGCCACGGCGCTGCCCAGCTTCCGCGGGCTCGTCGGAGAGCGAGCGGCGCATGCGGCGGATCCAGAACCAGCCCAGCGCGAAGGCAAACAGCCCAATGATGGTGAGCGCCGCCAGCAGCAGCACCGCGCGATCGTTCAATGCCGAACTCATGGCGACGCTCCCCAATACCAGGCCAGGAAGCGGTCGCCGAGAAAGGCGGAGAGCAGCGCCATGCTGCCCAGGAAGACGCCGAAGGGCATCTCGTAAAAGCGGTAGACGAGCTGGGCGGACCGCCAGGCGCGCTTGCGGGCGGCCGCGGCGGGTTCGCGTCCGCGGGCCATGCGCCGCCGCGTGCGCTTGATCCACACCACCAGCATCGTGCTCACGCCGAAGCCTGCGCCTGCCATGGAGGCGGCGAACAGGGTGAGCACGGTGAGCCGGGGACCGAGAAAGGCGCCGATCAGGCCCATCAGCTTGACGTCGCCGAAACCCATGCCTTCCACGCCCCGCACGCGCAGGTAGAGGTAACCAGCGCCGTAGATGAAGGAAGCGCCGATGGCGGCGCCCAGCAGGGAGTCGGCCAGCGAGTAGATGCGCGCCCCCACCTCCGGCGATACCGGCAGCCGCACCAGGCCCGGCAGCAGCAGAGATGCCAGGTCCTCCACCGGAACCAGCAGGCTGAAGGCGAAGCCCACGGCCATTCCCGGCAGGGTCATCTTGTCGGGGAGGAGCATGGTTTCGGCGTCGGTGAAAATCAGGCCGAGGAGGAGGAATCCGAACACGGAGTATTTCAGCGCGGCCAGCGAGGGACCGAAAGTCAAAAAGCAGAAAAGAAACAGCAATGCAGTGAGCAGTTCCACCACGGCGTAGCGCGGCGAAATGCGCGCCTTGCAGTTGCGGCAGCGCCCGCCCAGCAGCAGCCAGCTCAGGACGGGAATGTTGTCGGAGGCGCGGATGGGCTGGCTACAGCCCTGTTTTGTTGAGGGTGCGGGTACCACCGAGAGGCGGCGGG
>CAZXVY010000284.1:0-3917 GCA_964644115.1 uncultured Terriglobales bacterium | reverse complement strand
CTGCTTCCCGCCTGATTTTGTTTCTCGCATCCCTTCGTGTTCCTTCGTGTCCTTCGTGGTTGACGTTTTTGACTACAATCGAGAAGCCATGCTTCGCCTGCTCTGCGTCACCGCCCATCCCGACGACGAAGCCGGAGGCTTCGGCGGCACCTTGCTGCTGGCCCGCGATCGTGGCATCGAGACCTACGTGCTCTGCCTCACTTCCGGACAGGCGGCGACGCATCGCGGCGGCGCCAAGTCGGATGAGGAGCTGGCCGCCATTCGCCGCCGCGAGTTCTCCACCGCCTGCGGCATGCTGAAGATCACCCGCGGAGAAGTGCTCGATTACCCCGACGCCGGCCTGGACCGCGTGGATTTCTACTCCGCCGTCGGCGACCTGGTCCGTCGCATGCGCCAGTTGCGGCCGCACGTGGTCATCACCTTCGGGCCCGAGGGAGCCATCACCGCGCACCCCGATCACTCCATGTGCTCCCACCTTGCCAGCATGGCCTTCCACTGGGCGGGCCGCTCCAACCGCTACCCGGAGCAACTGCAGAACGGCCTGGCGCCGCACCGCGCCCAGAAGCTGTACTACGCCACCGCCTTGTTCACTCTTCCCGACCGCCAGCCCGTGGCCCTGCCGCCCGCCACTGCGCTGATTGACATCACTCCCCACCTGGAAACCAAAATCGCCGCCTTCCGCGCCCACACCTCGCAGGCGCCGCTGTTTCCGCTGTTTGAGGGCGCGGTGCGCAAGCGCGGCCATCATGAACTGTTTCACCTCGCCGCCGCCTCCACACCGCAGAAGCTCCAGCCGGAAACCGACCTCTTCGCCGGCGTCACCGACGATTGAATCCCCGCCCGCGCAGCCATGTGTGTAGCCCGGCCGCCCTCGGCCGGGCAGCACTCAAATCAACATTCAGCCCGGTGATATGATTCCGCCCGTGACCGCAAAGCCGCATCGCGGCGTGTTCATCACCATCGAGGGACTCGATGGTTGCGGCAAGAGCACCCAATTGCGCGAGCTGGCGGCAATGTTGCGCCGCGAGGGGCAAAACGTGGTGGCAACTCGCGAGCCCGGAGGCACGCCCTTGGGGGAACGGCTGCGCGAGCTCTCCCTGGACTCGCGCACCGCGGACCTCTCGCCGCGGGCGGAAATGGCCATGATGTTTGCCGCCCGCGCCCAGCACCTGGACCAGGTGATCCTGCCGGCGCTAGAGGCCGGCGCCATCGTGCTCTGCGACCGCTTTACCGATTCCACCGAGGCCTACCAGGGGGGCGGCCGCCAACTGGGCGCGGCGCCGGTGCGCGCCCTGCACCAGCTGCTGTGCCACGGCCTGGATCCCGACCTCACCATCCTGATGGATTCCGACGTGGAAGCCAGCGTGGCCCGCGCCCGCCGCCGCAATCGCTCGCGCGAGTCGAAGCCCGCGCGCGCTGCCCCCGGCCGCCGGCAGAAGGCGGCGGCCAACGAGGGCCGCTTCGAGCAGGAGAGCCGTGAGTTCTTCGAGCGCGTGCGCCAAGCCTATCTGGCGATTGCGCTCCGCGAACCGGAGCGCGTCGTAGTGGTAAATGCCCGCCGCCCCATTCCGCACGTGCAACGGGAGATCTGGAGCGCCGTCCGCGAACGCGTTTTGCGAACCGCAACGCGCTAGCCTTGCGCGTGAGGAGTGGTGATTTGCGAAGAGTGATTTGTGAGATTGATTAGTGAGAGTGATTCGTGAGAGTGATTTGTGAGAGTGATTTGTGGAGAGTGCTTTGCGAAGAGTGGCCAATTGCAACCGGGTAACCCATGAGTTGTCATCCCGAGCGGAGCCCGCCGCGGCGGGCGCAGTCGAGGGATCTTGGTTTTGCTTTTCGGAGGATGTCAACCGGCTGGAACACTGCCATGGGCTTTTACAACTTCTTCGGTAATCAACCCACCGTGCACCGCCTGCGGGAGATGCTGGCTCGCCGGCATTTCCCGCACGCCCTCATCCTCGCCGGCCCGGCGGGTGCGGGCAAGTACACGCTGGCGCAAATGCTGGCCAAGGCGCTCAACTGCCTGCGCCCGCCGCTTTCCGAAAGCCTTCCCGACTTCTGTGAAGAGTGTGCCAATTGCCGGCAAATCGCCCTCTCCGACAACCTGGATGCCCGCTTTGCGGAAGCGGTCGAGGCGCGCGAAGGGATGCGCGAAGCCGACCAGAAGGACACGCGCATCTTGGTGCAGGGCCACCCGGATGTGCTGGTGGTGCCGCCCGACCCCCCCCAGATGATGATCAAGCTGGGCCAGGTGCGGCGGGTGATCGAAACCATTTACTACCGCCCCTCCACCGCCCGCGAGCGGGTTTACATCTTCACCTCGTCCGCGTTCATGAAGGAAGCCGCCAATTCCCTGCTCAAGGTTCTGGAGGAGCCGCCCGAGTTCGCCACCCTGATGCTGCTGGCGGAAAATCCCGGCGAACTGCTGCCCACCATCCGTTCGCGATGTTTTCTGGCCACGCTGGCCCCGCTCCCCGCCCCGGAGGTAGAAGCCTTGCTGGCCGAACGCCGTCCGCAATGGAAGCCTGCGCAGCGCGCGCTGGTTGCCCGTCTTTCCGACGGCGCCGTGGGCCGGGCCTTGCAGTTCGACCTCGACGCTTACGTGGCGGTCCGCAATCACGCCCTCACCATTCTCAGCGGCGCGCTCGGCAGCGGCGACCACACCGCGTTGTTTCAGGCCACCGAGCAGTACCGCGCTTCCGCCGGCGGCCGCGACCAAACCGAGCGGCTGCTGCGCGTGCTTTATGGCTTGCTGCAGGACGTGATGTTCGTGCAGTCGGGTGCTGCCGATCTGGCGCGCAATACCGACATTCAGCCGCAGATCGCGCGCCTGGCCTCAGCCACCGACTTCACCTGGCTGGCCCGCGCTGCCCAGGGTCTGGCCCAGGTAGAGACGGGCATGCGACGCAACCTGCTGCGCCCGCTCGCCCTGGATGCCTTCGCCACCTACCTCGAACCGGGCGCCTGAAGTCGGCCCGGGCTGGGCGAAAAATGTTGAAGCAAAAAAACAGGCCCTCCTTGCGGAGGGCCTTTCTTGACTCTTCAGTTTTCTTCGACGGCTACCAGGTGAAGCGCACGGCGAACTGCACCTGCCGCGCTTCGTGCGCCGACTTGATCTTGCCGAAGTCCGCGAACGGGGTCACGCCGTCCGTGCTCAGCGTGCTGATGGGGTTGTAGAAGTTTGCCCGGTCGGTAAGGTTGTAGAGTTCGGCGCGCAGGCTCAGCATGCGCCCTTCGCCGAACACCGCAAAGCCCTTCTGGATGGCCACGTTGAACCCGGCAAAGCCGGGTCCGGTGAACTGGTTGCGCCGGGTGCCGCCGGTGCAGGCGTTGCCCGGGCTCGTCAGGTAGAGGAACCCCGGATCGAAGCCCAAGACCGCGCTGCCCGCCCTGCATGTCCCGATGTTCCCGGGCAGGACCAGGTTGGAAGGATCAATCGCGCCGTTGGGGTTGTTGGTTACCGTGACCTCACCCGTCTGCGCGGCGCGCTGCGTGATCTCATTCAGGATGGGCGAGAAGATGGTGAAGGGCTGCCCGGACTGGGCCACGAAGATGCCGCTGATCTGCCAGTTGCCCATCCACTTCGACTCCTTCCCGTAGGGCACGTCCCAGGTGTAGTCGAGCACGAAGCGGTGCTTGGTGTGGAAGTCCGAACGGCCTTGGTCGTCGTTCAGGAAGCCGAACGGGTCCTGCGGCAGGCTGTAGCGGCTCACCAGGACCTGGCCGGCGCCGGTGGTGGTCACCGCACCCGGAGAGAAGTTGATCTGCGGTGCGAGCGGGCTCACCCCTGCCGGGCAAAAGTCGGTGGGTATGTAGACGCAGAGCGCCACGTAGCTCCCGGTCTGGAACTCCTGGTAGGGAAGCACGGTATTGGGCCCAGTGAGAGGCAGCGTGGGAAACTGCGCGCTGGAAGCGTT
>CAZXVY010000283.1:0-3922 GCA_964644115.1 uncultured Terriglobales bacterium | reverse complement strand
GTGGCAGGAGCGTTTCCGACAAATGCGCCATCTACAAAGACCTCTGCGCCATCGGGAACCGAACTGATCTTCACGGAGCCTTGTTCTGCGGTTGGTTCCGCGGCCTTTGGTTCGGACGACACCACCGTCGCTTCGACCCCCGTGGGCACAAACTTCCTGTCCTCTTCCGACACGGCCACCTTCGCGCCCGTGGCACCGCGCAATGCCATCAACATGGCGCGGTAATTGTCCTTATGGCCTTGCAGCAGGATCCCAGCCTTCTTTCCGTCTGGAGTGGTGTACTCAATTCCAACATAGTGCAGGCGCGTCTTGTGAAACAGCCCGAACAGGGCAACCGGGGCGAACAGGATAGCCAGTGCAATCATGGTTCCAACTCTTCGATGCGCTTCTTGACCGTAGCTGAGTCCTTTGACGGAGGACGTTGGAATCTCCAGTTGCTGCCCGTCTTTGAGGCGGAGGGCGATCTTGTCCGAATTGACAGTGAGGTTGTTATCCCACTCTTTAGGACTGACTTTCGTTTGCAGGGTTCCACCGTTGTAGCGAACCTTGTCCCAGCTGTTTCCTTGAGCATAGGCGGCGACTGAGAAGACCAACATTGTGGCCAACAGGCGGCGCAGGAACGTCATATGGCCTCCTTGTAGGTTAAAACTGAGGAGCCCGGGGGGTCTACGGCACGCTTACTGTAGCCCAGCAGCATCTGCTTTGCAATGACGGGACTGAGCCGGGGATAAAAAAAGGGAGCGCGCGTGCGCTCCCTTCTCATCCTGGCCGAATCGCGAAGTCTACTTGGGAATAGCGAAGTCGTACATGCGGCCCTGGCTGGAGCCGCCGGTGGGGCCTCCACCACCGCTCAAAGCCATGGCCTGGCCGGTGCCCATGAAGAAGCCCCATTCCCCGGCTTTGAGGTCTTCATCGAGGGTCACCTTGTAGGTGCGCGAGGCCACGCGTTCGAAGCTGAAGGGGCGCATCTTGTCGGTGCGCACGCCCGACTTGCCGCCCACCACGCCGCCGATGGAGCCGATCTCAAACTGGCGCTTGTCGCCCTTGGGGTCGAGCTTGATGAGCACGTAATCGGCGGCGCTGGTGCCTTCCATCACGTAGAAATAGAACACTGGCCGCATATCACGGACGGTGTTGCGCGAGGTCTTACCGTTGACGAAGCCGTTCCAGTGCTTGGCCTTGATGCCCATGGTGGCAAAGCTGCCCCAGCGCCCGCCCAGCTTGGCTTGGCTGACGGCCTGGCTGTCAATCAGCACCCATTCGCTGCCGTTCTTCCACCACACGCCCACTTCCTTGGGCGGAAGGTTGGGATCTTCGGCCACGCCGCCCCCCGGGGCTGCGGCCACGGCCGGCGGCGGCGCGGGCATCCCCGCCTTGGGGTTGATCATGACCTTGATGATGCCGTCGGGAACCTGGGCGGCTTTGAGCGCCTTCAAGCCGTCCATGCTGGTGTCGAACGCCGGATCCTGGGAAGCGCGGATTTTTTCAATGATTACGTCTTCTCCCAGGCCCAGGCCCACCATGTCAATCACGTCCTGGTTGGTAAACCGCTTGGCCAGTTCCTGTCCGGCTGCGGGCAAGAGCAAGAGAGCAACAACGGCAGCGGTGGCAATCCACTTTCTGCACAACATGGAAACTCCTCCGGGCGGTGATCCAGTTCACCGCAGCTCCAAGGTTTCTTCGGCGCGATACTCTAGCCCAACCGGTGGCTTTCCTGCAATAGCGCGGCCCCGGCCGCCCAGGTTGAAGATTCGTGTTCGGTTTCCGGAACAAGCCATCGGCTTTCGCACCACTGCGCCCGGCGAGTCGTATAATTTGGGTCTCTTGCTTTCCTGCTGGAGGCCCGCATGCGTCGCTCGGTACCCCGGTTCCTTTCGCTCGCTCTTCTGATGCTTTTGGCTGCCGTGCTCGCCCCAGCTCAAGACCTGGGCCAGCGGCCCGCGCCTCCAGCGCCCGTGGCCGGCCAGCAGCCCAATTCCGATCCCACCTACCAGCAGTTGCGCAACGTGGGCCTCAGCGGCGAGGTGGCCGCGGCGGGCAACCTGGTGCTCAAGCGCGATGCCGGGACCTTCACTTTTCGTTCCGGATCGTTCCACTTCCTGGCGCCGGTGAACGGCAAGGTGACGGGCGCTGTGTTTATCGGCGACGGCAGTTTTACGCTGGCTCCGCCGCTGGAGATGGAAAAAAAGAGCCTGGCGATTCTGACCAAGGGTCAGCCCTTTGTCGAGGACTTCAGCCATCTGGTGTTGCGCTTCGGGGACGGCACCTACGAAGAGATCAAGAAGGCGGCGGGCACTTCGGCAGGCGGCGGCGAGAGCGGCGCGGCGGGTCAGCTCAGCGAGGTGAACCACGCCCTCAAGATCAAGCTGCGCTGGAACCTGCACGGCCGCATTCTGCAGGACGTACTCAGTCCCCAGCCGGGCGGCCTTTTTGTGGCCTTCGTCAAGGGCAAGAAGTACAACGACAAGCTGATTTTCGTGGTTGATCCGCACGGCTCTCCTTTCGCCGAGCCGGAGGAAATCTCGCTCAGCACCTGGGACGACAACAACTACGGCATCTGGGCGGCTTTTCACTACGCGCAGGAGTACGCCACGGGCGTAGCCACCGGGAAGCAAAGAAATCGCATGGTGGATGTGGAACACCACCAGCTCGACACCACGCTGGAAAAAAGCGCCCGGCTCCGGGGCGATGCCACCACTACCTTCACGGCGCAGTACGAAGGTGTTCGCGTGGTTCCCTTCGACCTGTTTCGCACCCTGCGAGCGTCGGGCGTGACCGGCGCAGACGGGCAAAGCCTGGCTTTCATCCAGGAAGATAAAGACAACGACCCGGACTTTTACGTGATCCTGCCCAAGCCGCTGGCCAAAGGGGAGCGCTACACCCTGCGCACCGTGTACGAAGGTAAGGACGCGGTGAGCAACGAAGGCGGCGGCAACTATTTCCCGGTGGCCCGCGCCGACTGGTACCCCAACGCCGGCTTCAAGGACTACGCCACCTATGACCTCACCTTCCGTTTCCCCAAGGGCATGAAGATGGCTGCTACGGGGTTGCCGGTGCGCGAGATCAACGAAGGCAACCAGACTATTTCGGAATGGCGCAGCGAAGTTCCACTTGCGGTAGCCGGCTTCAACTTCGGCGACATGCGCCGAAAGGAGGTCCGCCTGGAGAAAGAAGGTTACCTGGTAGAGGCCTACGCCAACGAGGCCCAGCCGGACTGGGTGCGGTCCGTCCAGCAAATCGGTACCTTGCCGGGAGAATCGAGCAATGTGGACCAGTACGTGCCCGCCACCGGCACCATGAACACCACCACCCTCATGGACAAGGCCCTGGCCGAGGGCCAGCTGTCCGTGGTTCTGTTTACCGATTATTTCGGATCAGCGCCGTATAAGCGCGTGGCCGTGACCCAGCAGACGGCCTGCGGTTTTGGCCAAGCGTGGCCGGGGCTGGTCTACCTGCCCATCTGTTCGTTCTTCGATTCCACTACGCGCCACGCGCTGTTCGGCACGCTGCCACCCAGCCTGGTGACCTACTTCAAGGTGGTCACCGCACATGAGGTCGCCCACCAGTGGTGGGGTCACACCGTGGGCTGGAGCGGCTACCGCGACCAGTGGATGAGCGAGGGCTTTGCCCACATGTCGGCGTCGTTGTTCCTGCAGTTGATCCAGAAAAACGACGAGGAATTCATCCAGTTCTGGAATGAACTGCGCCGCGACCTGACGGAACGTAACCAGTTCGGCTACCGCTCGATTGACGTGGGGCCGGTCACCATGGGATACCGCGTCAATAACACCCGCACCGGATCCAACATTTACCGCGACCTGGTCTATCCCAAGGGCGCCTACATCCTGCACATGATCCGCATGATGCTGTGGAACCAGCAGACCCAGGACGATCGCTTCCGGACCATGATGAAAGACTTCGT
>CAZXVY010000282.1:0-3924 GCA_964644115.1 uncultured Terriglobales bacterium | reverse complement strand
TGGAGATGGTGGGCAGTGAAGGACTCGAACCTTCGACCTCCTGCTTGTAAGGCAGGCGCTCTAACCAACTGAGCTAACCGCCCTATGGTCTCGCCGTTTTCGCGGCGTCTCCGAGTTTGAGTATAGCAAATCAAGTGGGCCACCGGCGGCTTGCTGCCTGGCGCCTGCTCCCGAATCGTCGAGGCCAGCGGCTTGCTGAATTTTCAGCGCGGCGCGGGTTGCCGGTCAGGGGAGCTGGCAGTTTCGGGGAGCAGCAGTCCGGCAGCCACCAGACTCCAGCAGGCCAGGGTGAAAATCACGAAGCCGGGGGTGAAGGAGCCGGTCCAATCGCGCAGCGCGCCGGTGAGGATGGGCGCGAAGAAAGCAACTATATACGATCCGCCGAAGAAGACACCCATGACCAGGCTGAGACGCGTGGGGGTCATGCCGGGCAGTTCCATGGCCAGCGTCAGCAAGGGTGACACCCAGAGGAAGATGCTCACGCCGTAGACCACGGCGAACCCGGTGAGCCAGAGCAGGTCGCGAGTGAGGAAGAGTCCGAAGCCGGAGAGGCAGAGCACCAGGCCCGAGCCCCAGATCCACGGACGGCGGCGCCCGCTGCGGCGGGTCAAGAGGCCGCCGGCAATGGCGGCCGGGATGCCCACCAGGTTGGCTAGTCCGGTCAACTGCGATGCCTGTGCCGCGGGCAGCCCCAGCGACTGCTGGTAGAAGGTGGGAAGCCAGGTGTTGAAGACCAGGTAAAGGGAGAGCGGCCCGGCAAAACCAAAGGCCAGGTACCAGGTTTCCGGAGAGCGCAGGACGCTGGAGTAACTCTCGCCGGCAGCGGTCGTCGCTGAGCCCTGGGCGGGCCCATGGTCGCGGCCCAGCAGCCACCAGGCCAAGGTCAGGAACACACTGATCAGGGCATAGCCGGCCAGCAACTCATTGCGGCCGAACCGTTGGGCCAGAGGCACGGTGACGAACAGGGCCAGGGCGATGCCGGAGTTGACGGCCACTCCGTTGATGCCGTTCACCAGGGGACGCTCGTCGGCCGGGAACCACTGCAGGATGGCCGCCCCGAACAAAGTAACCACGATGGCGCCGCCCGCGCCCAGCACGAAGCGCGAAGCCAGCACCAGGTTGTAATCGCCGGCAAAGGGCGTGAACACACTGGCGCAGATGCAAACCATCCCCAACAGCAGGGCGCGCTTCACGCCCAGCCGTGTGGCCAGCGCCCCGGCCAGAAAAGGCACGAAGATCTTGGCAAAGGAAACCGAGGAGATGAGCAGGCCGGCCTGCCCGTGGGAGAGGGCGTAGCGTGTCTTGTAGTCGGCGAGGAAAGGCGCGTAGCCCATCCAGGAGAGGCCAAAGACGAAGTAGCTGAGGAAGAGCAGGGCCTCAATCAGGAAGCGATAAGGGCTGGGGGAGGGGACGGGCATGGGGATGGGCAAGCTCCTAAAAAGCGCTTGACAGGCGCCCGCCCGAGGCGTAAAAAAGCGAACGCTCGTTTTTTCAGCCATGATTCTGTACCGAGCGTGCCCAAACTGCAAGACCAAACCGTGAAGCGGAACCAGCGCCGCATCGAGGACGCGGCGCGGCGGGTGTTCACCCGCCAGGGCTTCCACGGAACCTCGGTGCGCGATATCGCGCGGACGGCGGGAGTTTCGCTGGGCAATCTTTACAACTACTACCCCACCAAGGAGCGGATTTTTCGGGCGGTGGTGGAGCGCTACGAAACCAAGATGACCCGGCTGCGCGGGCAGGCGCTGGCCCCGCTGCACGACGCTTTCTCGGTGGCGGACCTGCACCGGCTGTCGCGCAGCGTCCGGCAGATCGTTTACGGCAACCCGGATTACTGGCGGCTGATGTACATCGACGTGATCGAGTTCGGCAACCGCCACTTTGCCCACACCTTCCGCCACCTGGCGGCCAACGTGGAGCGGCAAATGGGCGAGCGGCTGAAGGCCGCGGCCCGCCGTCCGGGGTGGAACGGGGTGGATCCGGCGCTGGCCTTCACGGCTGTTTATCTGCAGATTTTCACGTACTTCCTGGTGGAAAAGCTTTTTGGCGGACGACAACATCTCGGCGTGTCCGACACGCGCGCCGTCGCGCAACTGGTCCGGATTTACACCCAGGGGCTGTGGCGGAAGAGCGGGCCCAACGGCCGCCGCAAAAAGAAATAATAAGGAGAACGCTATGAAACGAACAATGCTGGTCATGATGCTTTGTCTGGGACTGGCGGCGGGCGCCGCAGCGCAGAGCGCCACCACCGGCCAAGTGGCGGGAACGGTGACTGATCCAACCGGCGCCGTGGTCCCGGGGGCGCGGATCATCCTGAAGAGCCAGGCGGGACAGCCGCGCGAGGCCGGTTCCGACGACGAGGGGCGCTATCTGTTCACCCTGGTTCCGCCGGGAGTCTACGAGATGGAAGCCAGCGCTGCGGGCTTCGCGGCGCAGTCGGTGCGCAAGGTGGAGGTGAACATCACCGCGACGGCGCAGGTGAACTTCGAGCTGAAGGTGACCGGCACCGGGGAAGTGGTGACGGTGACCGCGGAGGTCCCGCTGCTGCGGACCGACTCGGCGGCCACGGGGCGGGTGGTGCAGGAAACCACGATCCGCCAGCTTCCTTTGCCCACGCGCAATTTCCAGCAGTTGCTTACGCTCTCGCCCGGTACCTCCGGCTCCATCGCCAATTCTTCGGAGCTGGGCCGGGGCGACGCGGTGATCAACGTAAACGGGCAGCGCACCACCTCCAACGCGGTGGTGATCAACGGAGTGGACGCCAACTCCATCGGCACCGGTTCGACCCCCAACCTGGCGGTGCCGGCCACGGACACTTTGCAGGAATTCATCGTGCAGACCAGCCTGTACGACGCTTCGGTGGGACGCAATGTGGGCGGCGTGGTGGCCGCGGTGACCAAGTCTGGCGCCGACCCCTTCCACGGCAACGCCTACTACTTCCTGCGCCGCACCGGCCTGAACGCCAACAACTTTTTCCTGAAGCAGCAGGGAGTGGAGCGCCCGGTGCTGGATCGCGACCAGTTCGGCGGCACCATCGGCGGGCCCATCAAGAAAGGGCGGGCCTGGTTTTTCGGTTCCTACCAGGGAACGCGGGAGACCAACGGGGCGTCGCTGCTGAACTCGCTGACCACGGTGTTCGTGCCGCAGAACCTGACGGACGATCGCAGCCTGGCGGCTCTGCAGGCGCTCTCGCTACAGTTGGGAATGTTCGGCATCGTGCATCCGACTACGGCAGGGCTGCTGACGGCCACGCTGCCGAACGGGAACTTCGTGATTCCGTCAGCGCCGAATCCAGCAGCCTGCGCCTATCCGGCCTGCACCGCAGTGCCGGTCGTTGCCTCGAGTCTGTCGACCTTTCAGGAAGACCAGTTCAACGTCAACATTGACGTGCAGGTCACAAACAACAACCGGCTCTACGGCAAGTTTTTCATGGCTGAGAACCCGACCACCCAGGGCCTGTTCAGCTTCGCCGGGCTGCAGAACGCTCTGCAGCTTCCCGGCTTCGGAGCGGATCTGGAGGTGCAGCAGCGACTGCTGTCCGTGGGCGACACCCACATCTTTCGCGCCAACCTGCTGAATGATGCGCGCTTCGGCTACAGCTACATCCGCGTGGCCTCGGTGCCCCAGGAACCCTTCTCCTCGGCGGACGTGGGCATCGCCTCGCCGCTGAGCGGCCTGTTCCCGGGCATGCCCACTTTGTCGCTCTCCAACCTGTTCGACATCGGCTCCTCACCGTTTGCCGACAACGATTCCAACGTCCCCACCTACCAGTTCTCCGACACGCTCACCTGGACCCGGGGCCGCCACACCTTCAAGTTCGGCGGAGAGTACAAGCGCAACCAGGTGAACCTGTTGTTCAACGCCTATACCCGCGGCAATGTGTTCTTCCTGGGCTTCTTCCCCGGGGTAGCGGGCAACCCGCTG
>CAZXVY010000281.1:0-3935 GCA_964644115.1 uncultured Terriglobales bacterium | reverse complement strand
ACAAATCCCTCCTACTTGCTGGTGCGATTGATGGTGATGCGGGTCTTGCCGCTCTCCTCGGTGATGACGACGGTGACGATATCATCCTTGTCGCCGGACATGATGGTGTGCTGGTCGCCGTCGCTGGAGGTCAGGGTGGCATGGGGGAACTGCGCCTTGTAAAACTCGAAGACCTTCTGCGGAGGATCGCTGCTTTCCAGTATGAGGGTGGTGGCTTCCAAGTCGCCCATGGTTACGGACGAACTGCCTTCGTTCACCGGTGAGGCGCCGGGATAGATCTCGACGCCGATAGTTTTGGCCGCGGCCTTCGGATCCTTGTCGGTCTCCATCGAGCCGAACGGAGTTTCGACACGCGCGCCGCTGCCGCTCTGCTCCATCTTCACGCTCTCGGCCACACGATAGGCGCCGTAAATCACCACACCCACCACCGTCGCGCCCAGCAGGAAGACCACGCCCACGATCATCAGGATGATCTTGAGCGCGCTGGTGCCCTTCTTCTGTGGCGGCGCACCCAGAGTGGGGGCCCCCGCCCCGCCCTGCGGGACAGTGGCCGCAGGAGAAGTCGCAGCCGCGCCTGCCATCGCGGCGCCGCACTTGGTGCAGAAGGCCGTGCTGGCCTCCACATTCGCTCCACAGGATGTGCAGAAAGGCATAGGTCACCTCAAGGCAGGTACGAAGTATAGCGCAAGGGGCCCGGCCGCTTCTCCAGCGATCCCGCAGGGCGGAGCCGGACAGCATACAATACCGCCCATGCACGCATGGATTCGGCGGTTGATGGTTGTCGCGGTGCTTCTGCTGGGGTCAGCGAGTTCGCTATTCGCGCATGACATGTGGCTGGTCACGGGTGTGGCTGGAGCGCGCGGCAGGGTGTGCGCGCGCATCGGCGAGCATTTTCCCGTGGCCACCAACGGAGTGGCCGCCGACCGCGTGGAAACCTTCCAGTTACGCACCGAATCCGGCGCTCAGCCGCTGGCCGGCGTCGAGGGAAAGAAGCAATTCTGCGCGCCGCTGCCCAGCGTTACGTCGCCCAACCCGGCTGCGCCGGCGGGAGTGGCGGAAATCATCGTCCACCCACGCTTCATCCGGCTGGATGCCAAGGACTTCAACTCCTACATCGAGGGCGAAGGATTCGCGTCCGTCATGGCCGCGCGCCGGCAGAACGGAAGGACAAACACGGAGGGACGCGAGCTTTACTCGCGCTTTTCCAAGCTGCTGATCGGCAAAACGGATGAGCTGGCCACGCGCCCGCTGGGGCACGTGCTGGAGATCGTTCCGCAGAAAGACCCCTCGACCCTCGCTGCCGGCGAGCCACTGCCGGTGCAGGTCCTGTTCCGCGGAAAGCCGCTGGCGGGCGTGCGCGTGAGCGCGGCCTATGCCGGCGCGGAGATGAAAGGCCACGAGTTTCCCGTGACCGCGGAAACCGGCGCCGACGGACGCGCGCTGCTCAAGCTGGACCGCGCCGGAGTGTGGTACGTCCGCTTGATCCACATGGTCGCGGCGCAGGACGATCCCCAGATCGACTGGCGCAGCTTCTTCGCCACGCTTACCTTTGAAGTACCAAGGGCAGAGCCAGAGAAATAGGATGGAAATCCGCGTTTCCAGGTCGGGCGCGGTTCCGGTGCGCGAGCAGATCATCGAGCAGGTTCGCCTGCTCATCGGCTCCGGCGAACTGAAGGCGGGCGAGGCGCTGCCCAGCGTACGCGAGCTGGCGCGCACGCTGAAGATCCATCACAACACCGTCAGCCACGCGTACCGGGAACTCTCCAAGCGCGGGTGGCTCACGGTGCGGCCGGGCAGCGGAGTGTTCGTCAAGCGGCGCGACGAGCGCGCCACGCTGGAATCGGCCGGCGATCTCGACAGCCTCATCAACGCCTTCCTGGCCTACGCTCGCCAGCGCGGCTACTCGCTGCAGCAGGTGCGCGCGCGCGTGCGCGAGCGCATGGCCGCGCAACCGCCCGACCACTACCTGGTGGTCGAGCCCGATCCTTCCATCGCCGCCATGCTGACCTACGACATCAGCACCGCCACCGGAGTACCCGTCAGCACCGCCACGCCCCATCAAATTGCGGCCACTCCGGGGCTGGCCATCGGCGCGGCGGTGGCAGCGAGCGTCCACACGCTGCAGAAGTATCCTGACGTCTACCCCAGCCAGGCCGTAGTGGTGCCGCTGGAGTTTCCCCAGGCGCACGAGTTCATGGAGCGGGTGCGGGGGCTGGAGCAGCCCTCGGTGATCGTCATCGCCTCGCACAGCGAGGAGTTCCGGGAAGCGGCGCGCGGCGTGCTGGCCGCCGCTGCCGGACGCAAGCACGAAATCTGCGACTGCCGCCTGGAAGCAGGAGAAACGCCGGCGGAAGCCGCGGACCTGGTGGTCTGCGATACCCACTCCCGCCGCCGCGTGAAAGCGCGCACGGTGATGGTGGTGCCGTCGCTGTCGAAGAAGTCGCTGGCCGCGCTGCGGGACGCGATGCCAGGAGCAGGAAGTAATAAGCAATAAGCAGTAAGCAATAAGCAATAAGCAAACACGCTTTGCCTTGTTGCTTATCGCTTATTGCTTATTGCTTTTTCACGCCGGCGCCGCCGGCTGGTTGCTCCTAGCGCAAGGCGTTGTCGAGTTCGGAGAAAAAGGCCTGAGCTGTACGGGGACGGTTCTCCGCCTGCAGCGCCAAAGATCGCGCGAAGAACTCCTGCCAGCCAGGAGGCGCTTCCGGAAAAGCGATGGCGATGGGAGTGAAACGGCCGCCGAGCACGGCGGCGTGCAGGTCCGGGCCGCTGCCTGTTCCGAAGGGGTGCTGGCCGGTCAGCAGTTCGTATGCCACCACACCCAGGGCCCACAAATCCCAAGCGGGGCCCGGAGCCTCGCCACGGAACTGGTCGGGCGACATGTAGCGCAGAGTGCCGACCAGGATGCCGGCGCTGGTGTCGGCGGTCTCCTGGAAATCGCCGGACAGCGACTTAACCAGGCCGAAGTCGAGCACCTTGGCGCTCTCGCCGCTTTCACCGCGGGCCAGGAAGATGTTCTCGGGCTTCAGGTCACGATGGATCAGTTGGCGGCGGTGAGCAGAATCCACGGCGGCGCACACCCCGCGCAGGATTTCTCGCGTGCGCCCTGCTGGAAGCTTTCCCTGAAGCCGCAGTTCCTGGCGCAGCTTCAGCACACCAACATCGTCCCGGTGTATTCCGGCCCGGCTGCCACTCAGACCGAAGTCGTGGACGGTGACCACATTGGGATGGGCAAAGCCGGCGGCGGCGCGGGCCTCGCGCCGGAAGCGCTCGGCCGCCTCGGGGCTGCCTACCAGGTCGTCGCGGATGAGCTTGGCGGCCACGCGTCGGTCGAGCGCAGTGTCGGTGGCTTCGTAGACCGTACCCATGCCGCCGCGTCCCAGGCGGCGCTCCAGACGGTAGCGCCCGGAAACCAGCCGCGGCACGAACACCGCTGTGAGCGCTGCGCCTTCCTGTGCGCAGGAGGCTGCCCCCGAGTCATAACAGGCGCCGCACTGTGGACATTCCTGAAAGGCTTCGCTGGCCCGACCAGGCGCCACCGGCCGCTCCAGCAGCAGCGCCAAACTGGTGGCGATGCCCATGAGCAGTTCCTGGTCCTCGCGGCTGTAGGGTTCCTCGGAGCGCTTCGTGCCCAGCGCCAGCAGTGCCTCCTTGCGTTCCGCCCCGACCGTGATCGGAATCAGCAGGTCGATCCGCGCCTGGCGCAGGAACATTGTCTCTTCATGAGGAAGTTGCTGTTTGAGCCAGCCGCTCTCGCTGAGCGACGCCTCGATGGGCTTGCCCAGCACCCGCAGCAGCGCCATCAGTTTGCTCTCCGCGGGAAAGGACGGCGGCGCCTGACCAGCGGGCGAGCAAGCCAGGATGCGGTAACTGGGGTCGCGGGGCTCGCGCACGGCCAGCGCCACAAATTCGGAGTGCAGCGCCGCTTCCGTTTG
>CAZXVY010000280.1:0-3975 GCA_964644115.1 uncultured Terriglobales bacterium | reverse complement strand
TATCGTCTTCGGCCAATGTGGCGGTGGTCGCGACGCCCGCCCCTTCCTCCAGTCCGCCCAGAAGAAAGGGGAACATGGTCGGTAGACCAAAAGCGCGGTCGGAGCCCGAACTGCACGCTGGGTTGGTCAGGCAGTCTACGTTCGCCTGCGAATGGTCCAGCCCGGAGAAGTGCCCGAACTCGTGGATAAACGCCCCGTTGAACTCGCTGGAGGTCAGGTTGTCGCCGTCCACGTCTGGACTGTCGATGAACCTGCCGTTCAGCGCGGCCCTTCCCGCCGCGATGATCCCATCGAAATCAGCAGTACACGGGCCGGCAAACCCTATCACCCCAGGATCAAACCCCAAAGTGGTGAACAGCGCACCCGTAGCGTCGAATATGATCGGGCTCTGGGTACCGTTGAAGCAGCTGTCCTCGACCGCATTGAACTCCGCCTCCGAGTCCACATCGCCGTCGGCGAACCCCGCGACCGCTTGGATCGCGCCGGCATTGGTGTACGAGATGTTCGCGGTCGTGACATCCTGCCAAACCTGAAACATCGACTGCACGCGCGCAACTGCGGTGGCATTGCTGTCCGCTCCGAGGTTGCCGCCATCGGTGCGATACGGAATCGCCGAAGCTGTGTTCCACCGTAGGAACTGGCCTGAGACGCCTGGGTTCCAGTCCGGGGGGATCCCCAGGACGAGAATGGGGCCACCGGCCAACGCCAGCGGTGGCACCGCCAGCAGCACGATAAGCAAGAGTGAAAGGACGCGCATCAGACCAGGCCTCAATTGGCGCAAGGTTGCCAAGCTACTTGTCCCCTCCGGCTAACAGTTCCCGAATCAGCGCCGTCAAGTCCTGGGTCGGAATCGGACCGCTGCGGTGCGCTTGCACCAGCTTCGCGGACCTCGGCGAAAGAGTCTTGCCGCTCTTCGCAAGTTGAGCGACAAGATTGCGGAACAAGGCGAAGTTGCTGTGGCCATTGGCCGCAACCTCTTTGCCCTCTCGATCGCGGAAGATACGGAACCGCCCCTGCTCCATTCCCGTTGGACTGGCTAGCCCTTTTTGGTTGGGCGCATTCATCAGCAACAGGTACTCCTGCCCTTTTCGGTAACCCGCTGCATCGTGCAGGTCCCGGATATCCCAGAGGTACTGCCGGAAGGTAAACGTGTCCCCGGTTTGTCCCTTCAGGGTCTCCTTCACGCGCAGGGTCACCAGCACGGTGTTCAGGCCGGTGAGCTCAGGATGTTTCTCAACTCGCGCGCTGATCACGTGGCCGCGCACGATGACGGCGGAGCGGTCGGTAAGCTGGCTGAGGTTGCGGGGAACGGTGAGGGCGCCGCGCTGGGCGGCCGCCGGCGCCGGCGCAACCAGGGCAACTGCCAACAACAGGAGGAAGAAACGTTTCAATGAATGCGACACATGAACCTACCGAGAGCGCATACCTTATTGCAGGCCGGGGACAAAAAGCAAGCCGGAATCTCTAATTTCACGCCAGACCGGTTTCCCGATTTGGCACGCATCCGGCTCCCCGGTTGTTCCCAGTACGTACTGCCCGGGATGCCGGATTTTCCGAAGATGAATGATTGAGCGATTGAATCATTGGGAATTGAATCATTGAGGGATTGAATCATTGAATCATTGGGAACAGAACTTCCACGGCCCAGGGCTTGGCGGCCCGCTGAACAGCGGATTCCCATGATTCCCCCAAAATGATTCAATGATCCGATGATTCAATGATTCAATTTCCGTGGCCTCTTGTTTGTTAGAATCATAGTTCCCCATGATGAACAAGATGATTGTGGCCAATGTGGTGCACCGGCCCATCCGCACGGTGATCAGCGTGGTGGCGATTGCGGTGGAAGTGACCCTGATCCTGGTGATTGTGGGCCTGTCGCTGGGCATCCTGAACGACTCCAAGCGGCGGCAGGCGGGGATTGGCGCCGACGTCCTGGTACGGCCCCCGGGCTCGTCCTTTTTCAGCGGCATCAGCGGGGCTCCGGTGTCCATCAAAGTGGCGGACGTGCTGCGCAAAGTGCCGCACGTGGTGGCGGTGTCGCCGGTGATTACCCAGGTCAGCACCGGCAGCCAGATTGAGGTGCTCTACGGAATCGATTTACCGAGCTTCGAGTCCTTAGGCAATCCGTTTCGTTATCTGGAAGGCGGGCCGTTTGAAGGCCCCGACGACCTCATCATTGACGACTACTTCGCGGCCGCCGGGAAAGTGAAGTTAGGGGAGCGGGTGGAGTTGCTCAACCATAGCTTCCGTGTGGTGGGCATTGTGGAGCACGGCAAAGGGGCGCGCAAGTTCATGCCCATCACCACCGTGCAGGAGTTGGTGGCCGCCCAGGGCAAGGCCTCCATCTTTTACGTGAAGCTGGACGACAAGAAGAACGCCGAGGCCGTGGTCCAGCACATCAAGAGCATCCCCGGCATGGGAACCTACAGCGTGCAGTCCCTGGAGGCCTGGCTGTCGCTCATGGTTTTCGACAACATCCCCGGTTTCTCCGTTTTCCTCAACGTGGTGATTGGAGTGGCGGTGTGCATCGGCTTCATCGTGATTTTTCAGTCCATGTACACCGCGGTGATGGAACGCACCCGGGAGATCGGCATCCTGAAGTCCATGGGCGCATCCAAGGGCTACGTGGTCAACGTGGTGCTGCGGGAAACCCTGCTGGTGGCCGTGTGCGGGGTGCTGGCGGGAATCGCCCTCAGCTTCCTGGTGCGCGCCGCCATCCAGCAGAACTTCCCCACGCTGCGGGTGGAGATCCCCGCCGACTGGATCCTGCGCGCCACCTTGATCGCGCTGGCCGGCGCCCTGCTGGGAGCTGCGTATCCCGCCCTCAAAGCCGCCCAGAAAGACCCGGTGGAGGCGCTGGCGTACGAGTAGGGGTGTGGAAGCGGGCGACCTCGCCCGCGTGTTTGCGGCGCCGCCGCCCAAGCGCAGCGGTCGGTGGCAGCGGCCTCGGCGGCGTTGGTGTGGCGCTGGGTCTTCGACCCGCTGCGCGTTGACAATCCCCGCCCCCTTCCTCTATCCTTAAATCTTTCGCGGTCCTCCAGTTGCCCGCCTTGTGCGGTCTTCTTTTGTAATAACTATCTGGGAGAGTTGTCATGTCAACATATTTCCCCTCTGCGGGGGAAATCGCGCGCAAGTGGTACGTGGTGGACGCCGAGGGCCAGATTTTGGGCCGCGTGGCTTCGCGCGCCGCTCGCATCCTGACGGGGAAGGAAAACCCCCGCTACACGCCTTTTATCGACACCGGCGACCACGTCATCGTGATCAACGCCGCCAAGGTGCGGGTCAGCGGGATGAAGGCCGAGACCAAGCAGTACCATCGCTACACCGGCTATCCCGGCGGCCTGCGCAGCGAGGTTTTCCGCAAGCGCATCGTGGAAAAGCCTGAGGAATTGCTGCGCGACGCCATCGTGGGCATGCTGCCGCATACCAAGATGGGCCGCGCCATGGCGCGCAAGCTCAAGGTGTACCGCGGCGATAAGCATCCCCATGAGGCGCAGAAGCCGGAACCTGCGGCGCCGGTGAAGAGGGCTCAGGAAGTTGTGTAGCGCGGTCCGCACAGCGCGACCGCGCAATTTCTGGAAAGGGTTTTGCTGAAAGCTGAAGGCTGACGGCTGATAACTTGAATATGCCTGAACTGGTTCAGTACTACGGTACGGGACGACGCAAGAGCAGCGTGGCGCGCGTGTTTCTGCGTCCCGGCGGCGGCGCTTTCACCGTCAACGGCCGTCCTTTTGATCAGTATTTCGTCACTGAAGGCCAGCGAGTGGAGGCCCGCCAGTCGCTGGTGACTTCCGAGACCACGGCGAATTTCGACGTCATCGCCACCGTTTCCGGAGGCGGCGTCCATGGGCAAGCGGGCGCGGTGAAGCTGGGGGTGGCCCGGGCGCTGCTCCTGTTCAGCCCGGAACTGCGGCCCAAGCTGAAGTCGGCGGGCCTGCTCCGCCGCGATTCGCGCATCAAGGAACGCAAGAAGTA
>CAZXVY010000279.1:0-3980 GCA_964644115.1 uncultured Terriglobales bacterium | reverse complement strand
GACACCGCGGGCACGGCCATCAACCTGCCACAAACGCCGAACTCCATTCTCTTCACCCGCGACGGCGCCACCATCTTCCTGGGCAGCGTCAACGGATTGATGATCGTGGATGCCGGATCCAACGCCCTGCAGACCACCGTGAGCAACATGCCGGGACGGGTGCTGGCAGTCTCGCCGGACAGCAACCGGGTGGTGGTGTCGAATATTCCCGGGGCCAGCGTGTTCATCTTCGACCGCTCCGCCAACAGCATCCAGGTGCTGGGCATCTCCGACGCCACCGCGGCCGCTTTTACCCCCGACGGGCTCAGGCTGTTCATCGTGGCCGCCAATACCCTGTTCGTGGCTTCGCCGGTGTTCTCGCTGCAAAACCTCGGCCTGAACTCGGTGGCCAACGACGTCAGCGTGCTGCCGGGCGGATCGTTCGCTTACCTGGCGGGAGGAGGCGTGGGGCCCACCATCACCGCGCGCGCCACCTGTAACAACGCCGAGAGAGACAGCGACGCCACCACCGCCACCTCGCCCTCTCTGATTGCCGCGCTGCCCGACGGCAGCCGTGTGCTGGGCGTCAACTCGCCCGGCCTCGAGGTGGTCACCGTCAACCCTGCGTTCACCGGCTGCCCGCCGGATCCGGCAGGGGCCCTCACCTCAGTGGACTTCGGGCAGGGGCCATTCACGGCGCGGCAGATCTTCGTGCTGCCTGACGCTACTCGCGCCTACGTGACCAGTGACCTGACCAGCCTGCTGGCTTACGACGTGGCCGGCGGAACTCCCAGCACCATCTCCATCGGCGGCGCTTCACCCACCACCGGCGGCGCCACCGTCAACGGCGCGCGCGTGTACGTGGGCGGAAGCGATAACGCCGTCCACCGCATTGACGTCGCCACCGCCACCGAAGTTCTTCCCAGCATTAGCTTGAGTTTCACGCCCGATCTGGTGGCCGTGCGGCCGAGGTAGAAGAGAGCAGCACTTGGCATTTGGCACTTGGCGGTAAGCAATAAGCAGTAAGTCCGCTCGGTGCGGCGCTCTTCCGCCTCCCCTTTGCTGACTGCCGAGTGCTAATTGCCAAGTGCTAGGTGCGGAGCGCTGCTACGCCTCAAACGCTTCCCCGTACTCCTCCGGATCAATGCCTTTGTAGGAAAGGGTGTGCTTCAGGCGCTGGCGCAGGTCGGCAGGGGTGGATTCGATGAAGGAGCGCACTGCGGTTTCCAGGGCCACCTGGCCGGAGGCCGCCTCGTCGGCGAGCGCCTCGGCGCGCAGTTCCGCTGCCTGGCGCACGCCCTCGCGCACGGGAAGAGGCAACTCCATCAGCAGGTCGTCCATGATCTCGCGGGCTTCGTCGGTCCAGTTCATGATGGTTCCTTAAAGCAATAAGCGATAAGCAGTAAGCGATAAGCGATAAGCGATAAGTGATAAGTCGCAAGGCTAGCTGGGCAGCGTCTTTTTCCTTTTGCCTTTTTCCGGTTGCGTTTTTTCCTGTGCGTTGCCTGCGGCTGTCATTTCGCGGGCAATGCTATCCAGCACGCCGTTGATAAAGTGTACGGACTCGGGCGCGGAAAAGCGGCGCGCGATCTCCAGCGCTTCGTTGATTACCACCGGCCTGGGCGTCTCCAGCGCCAAAAACTCGGCTACCCCCGCGCGCAGGATGTTGCGGTCTACGGCCGCCATGCGCTCCAAGCGCCAGTGCTCGGCGTGGCGCGCGATGAGGCCGTCAATTTCCGCCGCACGCTCACTGGCCGTCCGAAACAGTTCCTCGCTGAAGGCGCGGGACTCCTCCCCCACCTCCGATCGCTCGGCCCAGAACGCCTTCCGCACCTGCTCCGGCGTCTGCCGCCCCACGTCGGCCTGGAACAGCATCTGCATGACCAGTTCTCGAGCTTTGCGGCGGTTGCCCATGGAGCGTTTTTCGTTTTTCGTTTCCGGTTTCTGGTTTCCCGATTCTCGCGTCAGGCCGGGTCCCATGCAGCTTGGCGGGAGTCAAAACGAGAAACCAGAAACGAAAACAAGAAACGTCACTTCCTCCTTCTTGTCTTCCCCGTCCTCGCCTTGCTGCCGACTGACGACGGCCGGCTGCCGGCTAGATTCGCCATTTCCACCGCCGACAGCCCGGCGTCAAAGCCCTTGTTGCCGCTCTTCAGGCCGGCGCGGTCAATGGCCTGCTCCAGGGTGTCGCAGGTGAGGATGCCGTAGGCGTGGGGCACGCCCGTCTCCTGCGCCGACTGGCCGATTCCGCGCGTGACCTCGTTGGCCAAGTGCTCGTAGTGCGTGGTCTCGCCGCGAATAATGCAGCCCAGGCAAACCACGGCATGGCAGCGGCTGCTCGCTGCCAGGGCACGCGCCGCCGCGGGAATCTCGAAGGAGCCGGGCACGCGCACCATCTCGATGTCGCGATCGCGCGCGCCCGTGCGGTGCAGCGCATCCAGGGCGCCTTGCAGCAGGCGCTCGGTGATGAAGGAGTTGAAGCGGCTGATTACGATGCCAAAACGTTTTCCGCGGGCGTCGAGCTTGCCTTCACGCGCTGTTCGCGCCGCAGCAGGACGGCTGAAGATGGAAACGCGCAGCCCTCCCGCGGCCTCGAGGATAAACAGCCGCGCGCCCCAGCCGGTGTCTGCGATTTCCTGCGCGATCTTGAGCTTGCGCTTGCGGGCCACGGCGCGGAGCGCGTCGGCGTCCGCGACTTCGAGGTGCAGGGGCGCTTCGCTGAACCCGGCGCCCTGGCCAATCTTCACTTCGCCCTGGGGAGCGAGAAAAATCACGCCCCCGTTCTCGGAGTATTGCCATCCTTCGCCACGCTCGAAGCCCAGCGCGTCGAACAACTCAACCAGGGCGTCAAACTCGGCGGCGCTCTTGGCAACGCGGGAGAATTGGACGGACAGGATCATGGTTTGGCCACAGAGACACAGAGGCACAGAGAATATCGAAAATCGGGCTCATCGGGGAAAATGAATCATTGAGGGAGTGAATCATTGAATCATTTAGGCAACCAGCAACTGCGGCATGCCGGGGCAAGCCAATGATTCACTGATTCAATCTCTGTGCCTCTGTGTCTCTGTGGCTTATTTGCCCTTGAAGCTGGGCGGGCGTTTTTCGAGGAACGCGCTCGTGCCTTCCTTCTTGTCTTCGGTGGCGCAGGCCACGCCGAACAGCGAAGCCTCCAGGAAAAGGCCTTCGGGCAGCGGCATCTCCATCCCCCGGTTAACGGCTTCCAGGGTGTACTGCACGGCCAGCGGGGCGTTGGCGACGATCATCTGGGCGATGGCCTGGGCGCGCGGCAGCAGTTCGGCCAGCGGGAGCACTTCGTTCACCAGCCCGATGCGGTGGGCTTCCTGCGCGGAAATCATCTCCCCGGTGAGGAGCATTTGCAGCGCCAGCCCTTTGCCCACCAGACGCGGCAGGCGCTGCGAGCCGCCGTAGCCGGGCATGATGCCCAGCTTCACTTCCGGCTGGCCCAGCTTGGCGCTCTCGCTGGCCAGGCGCAGGGTGCAGGCCAGGGCAATCTCGCATCCTCCGCCCAGCGCGAAGCCGTTGATGCAGGCGATGACCGGTTTTCCCAAATTCTCGATGAGGGCGAGCACCGACTGGCCGCGGTGGGTGTAGTGCTTGGCCTCGACCGGATTGTGCCGGGCCAGCTCGTTGATGTCCGCCCCGGCCACAAAGGCCTTCTCGCCCGCGCCGGTGAGGATGACGACGCGCACCTCGGCGTCGTCGCGCGCCCCGGTGAAGGCCGCGCGCAGCTCCTCCATGGTGGCCATGTTGAGCGCGTTGAGCATCTTGGGGCGGTTGATGGTGATGTACGCGATCTGCGTTTTTTTTTCGTAGAGGATGTTTTCGTAGGTCATGATTTACATTCCGAGCGAAGCGAGGAATCCCTATGCAGCAGTAAGAATCCTCCGGCTCAGATCCTTCCATTGAGGGTTAGTCTTGATGAACAAGGCGATCTTCTTTTCACGTCTGTACTTCTTGATCTGTTGTTCGCGTAACTC
>CAZXVY010000278.1:0-3994 GCA_964644115.1 uncultured Terriglobales bacterium | reverse complement strand
CAGATGTTGATTGGATAAGAGCGAAGGCTCCGAGCTTACCCTGACAGTGTCTTTTGGTTGAGGACTGAAAGACGCTGGGGAAGAAGGAGCCTTCGATGATGATTATAGGATGTGATTTTCATCCCAGCTGGGAGCAAGTGGCCTGGCTGGACACGGAGACGGGAGAGACGGGGGAGCAGAAGCTGGTGCACGCCGGTGGGGAAGCGCAGCAGTTTTGCCGGGAGCTCAAGGGTCCGACGATCGTGGGGCTGGAGGCGACGGGGAACTGCCAGTGGCTGGTGGATCTGGTGAGCGCCTGCGGCCACGAGGTGTGGATCGGGGATGCAGTGCAGATCCGGGCCAGCTACGTGCGCAAGCAGAAGACGGACAAACGGGACGCCGCGCACGTGCTCAAGCTGCTGGTGGAGGGCCGGTTTCCGCGGCTGTGGACGCCCTCGCGGGGGCAACGCGACCTGCGGCAGTTGCTGATCCACCGGCACAAGCTGGTGCAGATCCGCAGCCGGGTGAAGAACGAACTGCAGCACCTGGCGATGAACCAGGGGATGCAGAGGAAGAGCCGGCTGTGGAGCGAAGCGGGACAGAAGCTGCTGCGCGAGTTGCCGCTGGAGGGATGGGCGGCGCGGCGGCGGGAAGGGCTGCTGGGGTTGCTGGCCTCGCTGGACAAGCAGGTGAAGGTGCTGGACGAAGCCGTGGAGCAGGCGGCGGAGCAGGACGCCCAGGCGCGGCTGCTGCGAACCCAACCCGGCGTAGGAGCGATCACGGCGCTGGCCTTCGTGGTTACCCTGGGTGATGTGAGCCGCTTCGCGCGCGGCAAGCAGGTGGCCAGCTACCTGGGGCTGATCCCGCGCGAGCGCAGTTCCGGCGGACGACAACGGCTGGGCGCCATCAGCAAGCAGGGCAACCGCTTCCTGCGCAGCCTGCTGGTGGAAGCGGCCAACGTGGCCGTGCGCTACGATCCCGGTCTACGCAAGCAGTATCTACACCGCTGCCACAGCAAGCCCAAGGGTGTGGCCAAGGTGGCGGCGGCACGCAAGCTGGCAGTACGACTCTACTGGATGCTGCGCACGCAAACGGCGTATCCAGAGATCGTTCGCATCGAGAGCAGCTCGGGGCTGGCCCTGGTCAGCGCAAGCTAGACCGCAATGTTGAATGGGCGCTCTCGCCCCGATGGGAGCATCGGGGTTCGCATAGAAGAATCATGGCCGCGGTCGAGGCCGTATCGATGGTTGGTGGAACGAAGTTCCACCCGATGTGATTCGCAAACGCAAATGCCCCAGAGGTCCTGGTCCTCAACCTTCTCTGGCAAAAGCTGCGGTGCTCACGCACCGCCCAAGGATGGTGTCTCTTGACAACGCCTTCGCTCTTATCGAGGGGCACCGGGCGTGCTCTGCGTTGATAAGAAAGTGAAACAAACAGACGTTACTTTGGTTATCTACGCAGGAATTCCAGGCCCTGATAAGCTGGGCTGGTGGCCCACATCTGCCCGTAATTGGCCGATGTGGGTTCTTGATTTCATCCCAGTTCTCGTGAGTGCAACCGCATGGGAATTCTCCATTCCCGCCGATCGACGGCCTTTCCAGCCCAAGGCCGTGCTGAGGCAGTAGCACTCAGGTTGCCGCAAAGACCGCCTGCGGCCCAGTTTCGGACCCGCGATTTCAGCCCAGCGTTGAATTCTGCTTGCCCCGTGGAGGATAATGAAGTCTGCGGAAGTCCCTTGGCCGCTGGCCCCTGACCCCGGGCCACTGTTGGCCACTGTTCTTGTGAATCTGCCCAACTACATCACGCTCACCCGCATTCTCAGCATCCCGCTGCTGATGTGGATCCTGTTCGGCGGAGCCTTCTCCAGTTCCCGCGGAGAAAAGGAACTGGCGGCCTCGCTGGTATTCATTGCCGCCTCGCTCACCGACGGCCTGGACGGCCTGCTGGCCCGCAAGCGAGGCCAGGTGACCACCGTGGGCATGCTGCTCGACCCGCTGGCCGACAAGCTGCTCATCGCCGCCGCTTTCGTATCGCTGGTGCAGTTCAATCCCGAGATCGTGCCCGCGTGGGTCGCCGTGGTGGTGATCGGACGCGAGTTCCTGGTGAGCGGGTTGCGCTCCATCGCCGCCTCCGAAGGCTTCACCATCGAAGCCAGCGACCTGGGCAAGTTCAAGATGTTCGTGCAGATCGTCTCGGTGGTGGCCGCCATCCTGGCCCACCGTTGGTACGCCTGGGACCTGCGCGTGTTCGTGTTTCCCGTGGAGCTGTTTGCCCAGGTTTCCATCGGCTTCATGGCGCTTTTGTCGCTGGTCTCGGCGATTGATTACTTTGCCGCTTTCTGGTCGAAGATTGACCGCAGTTTTGTATCGCGCCAAAAGCGGCGGCCGTTCGTGTTGAGCCGCCGCAGGAAGCGCCCCGATGTTGCCGCAACGTAACAACCCGGTTGCCGCTCCGCCGGTTCCTGCTGTGCCGGTTGCCGCTCCTGCGGCGGAGTATTCGGCGGAGGAGCGCCTTCTCCTGCTGGGCATTGCGCGCCAGGCCATCGTGAGCGCGCTGCGCGGCGCTGCCTGGGAGCCCGCCTCACCCTCTCCGCACCTGGCGGAAGCGCGCGGCGTCTTCACTTCCCTGCACGTGGGCGAGCGCCTGCGGGGCTGCGTGGGGTTTGTGCAGCCTCTGCGGACTCTGTATCAGACGGTCGCCCAGACCGCCGTCGCCGCCGCCTTCAACGACCCGCGCTTCGATCCGGTAAGCGAACAGGAGGCGGCCCAGCTGAGGATCGAGATCAGCGTGCTTTCCCCGCTCCGCGCCATCACCCTGCCGGAAATCGAAGTGGGCTGCCACGGGCTGGTGATCACCCACCGCTTCCAGCGCGGACTGCTCCTGCCCCAGGTGGCGGCGCAACACGCTTGGGACCGTGAGACCTTCGTCATGGAAACCTGCTTGAAGGCCGGCCTGGCCCCCGACGCCTGGCGCCACGGCGCTACCCTCGAGGCCTTTACCGCGGAAGTGTTTGGGGACGAGACAGCAGTAAGCAATAAGTAGCGAGCAGTCAGATACTCAGCAGGCAGCACTCTCCAGTCGGGACTGTTTGAGTGCGACTGTTTGAATGCAGAGGGCTGACGTCCTTGGCTGAATGCCGAGTGCTTATTGCTTATTGCTTATTGCTTACTGCTTATTGCTTACTGCTGTCTCTGCACCAAAAAACCAAGGGCGCCCGCATCAGCGGACGCCCTCAACTCTGTACTCTGTACTCGCTACTCGGTACTCGTTACTCCGGCATGGTTGCGCCGGCGGGAATCTGCCAGAGGTCGGCTTTCTGGCCGCCTTCCGCATTGCTCTTGATCTGCACCCGGCTGGGATCAATGCCTTTGTCTTTCGTCAGGTAGGTGCGGGCATTCTCGGCGCGACTGGTTGCCAGGCGCGCGGCCCCGCGTTCCCCGGCTTGGGAGTAACCGATCACCGTGGCTGTGCTCTGGGGCTCACCCTGTATACGCAGGGCGAGGTCGTCGAGCATGGCCTTGCAGGCGTTGTCCACGCGGGCGCTGTTCTTCTTGAAGGCGCACTCGTTGATCTTCGCAGCTTCGGGCGCCGCCGCCGTGGCTTCCACATTCACCGCGCAGGTGCCGCTGCCCGTCAGGTTGCGATCGTCAGTGGCGGTGCAGACCACGGTAATTGTTCCCGGACTCACGCCCTCCGTCTCCAGGACGGCGCCTTCCTCGCGCGTGGTCAGCCTACCGGCGCTGGCCGAATGGGACAGGGTCAGCGGACGCTCGTCGGGACTGGACGCTTCGCAAGAAATGTTCGAACGCTCGCCCACCACCACCGTGGACGGTCTGGCGGTGCAGGAAATGGCCGGCGGGTTCATCACCGCAGGCGGCGGAGGCGGCAGCGGTTCCATCATCTCCACCATGTCGCCCACTTCGATGGCCTCCAGAGCGAAAGTGACCATGGCGGTGGCGCTGGAGCCCGAGGCGTTGAGCACCACCATCTCGCCCAAAGCGCGTCGCGGCAGGTC
>CAZXVY010000277.1:0-3996 GCA_964644115.1 uncultured Terriglobales bacterium | reverse complement strand
AAGCAGGCCCACCGGCAGATGTACGAGGACTGGAAAGACATTCTCGGCCTGACCGAAAAAGAGAACTACCGCGCCGTCGAGCAGGGCTTCCTGGCGCTCGACAAGTTCGACACCACAGTGCGCCATCAGGCCCGCCAGATCCTCGACAAGCTCGAAGCCGAAGACAAGCTGGGAATCGTGCTGCTGGCGCGCCCTTACCACCACGACCCGGGCATCAACCACGAGATCCTCGAAGAATTCCAGAAGCTCGGCTACCCCGTCTTCTCCCAGGACTCGCTGCCCCTCGACGAGGAAACGCTGTGGAAGCTCTTCGGGGACGAAGTGCGCGCCGGCCTGATCCAGCACCCGCTCGACATCACTGACGTCTGGAAGAACTCTTATTCGGAGAACACCAACCGCAAGGTGTGGGCGGCGAAGTACGTCGGGCGCCACCCGAACCTCGTCGCTCTGGAGCTCTCCAGCTTCAAGTGCGGGCACGACGCGCCCATCTACACCGTGGTGGAAGAAGTGGTGGAGCATACCGGCACGCCCTACTTCAGCTTCAAGGACATTGACGAGAACAAGCCCACCGGCGCCATCAAGATTCGCGTGGAAACCATCGGCTACTTCCTCAAGCGCTACCGCGAGGACATGGTGCGCGGCAACCTGAAGCAGCGGAGCGTCGAGGAACAGCTCGCCCGCTTCGAGGAACAGATGCGCAAGGAGCTGGCTACCGCCGAGAAGTACCGCGGCCTCGAGCAACCCGAGGCTGCTGCCGGCGAGCTGGTCCAGATTTCAGGCGTTCAATCCGAAAGTAGGGATATGGCAGGCGTCGGCGGGGACTGAAGGTCCTCACAACCCGGCCCTCCACGCAGCCCCGGAAGGGACTCTTGATCGCTGCGCGAGACGTTGCCAGCAACGTCTCTACCGCGCAGTCGCGGACCTCCTGTAGAATCCAGTAGAGACGTAGCTTGCTAATCTCCCTTACGGCACAGGCTGATGGAATCCGACAAGGTGATGTTTGAGATTTACCGGGAGACGCAGTACTCCGGGAAGTACAAGGTCGTCTATTTCACCGAACTGGGTGACCACAACCGCGAGTTTGAGATCAACCGCGCCCTGGCCGGGGAGCACTTCCTCGACGGCTTTATCAAGAACCACCGCAAGGACGAAGCCAAGGACGTCATCGAAGGCCTGCTCAAACGGATGAACGCGGGCGAAAAGATTTCTCCCACGGACTTCGAGGCCGCCCTCCAACCCTACGCCCCGGCCGCCGCGACGGCCAAAAAGTAGCGCCGAGCCTAACTCGCACACCCACTCATTGAACACTGGCCACTGACTACTGGCCACTGACTACTGCCGTTATATAATCACTTTCCGATGGCCACCGAACCGCAGGCGCCAGTGAAAACTCCCGGCATGGTGCCGGACGAGCTCAAGCAGGAACCCCGCTCCAAGGGTCTCACCACCCCGCGCAAGAAAAAGCCCAAGGAGCTGGCGGTAATCACCGAGTGCTGCACCGGTTGCGCGGGCTCGCCCGCCTGCGTCGAGTACTGCCCGGTGGAAGACTGCATGTTCTGGGTGCCCGATGAAGACCATCCTCCCTTCGGCCGCATCTCGGTGGACCCCATCCTGTGCATCGGCTGCAAGAAGTGCGTGTCGAAAGGCCCGGACGGCTGCTTCCTCGACGGCTGCCCCTGGGACGCCATCGTCATGGTGGACACCGCGGAAGTGGAAAAGGCCGTGGGAGCGATGACGTTCTAGCGAGTACCGAGTTGCGAGTACCGAGTGCTCCGTACCTGCTACCTGACGTTTGACGCCAGAGACCTGACACCTGACACCTACTTCACCCTCGCCCGTATCGCCCCCTCCGTCGCCTTCGCCTGCTGCACAATGCGCGCGGGATAGCTGGGCGTGTCGCGCTGGAACGGTTGGATGGCGGGAATGTCCTCCACGCGGCCGATGAGGTAGAGCGCGCGCAGCGCTTCCCACACCTGCTCGGTACCGGGCTCGATCACCCCCAGTTCCGCGCCCGCGGCGAGGTCGGTGCCCTCGCGGACGGCCACTGAGCGGATGCGTCCGGTGATGGGCGCGCGCACTTCCACTTCCTCGCCGCCGGCGGAAATCCGCGCCAGCATGGTGCCGTGGTTGATGGGCTCGCCCGCTTTGGCGACGGCGGTGACGCGGCCTGCGCGCGTGGCTGCGACCACGGTGGGCTGGAGCATGGCCACGATGTGGTCGTGCCCAGAGTCGTCGCCGAAGCGCACCAGCGAGAGCGCCGCATTCGCACGTACCAAGGGCGATGAGTCCGTGAGCATCGTTTTCAGGGTTTCGCGGAACTGAGGTTGGGAGGTGTCCTGACCCATCAGCCAGGCGTCGGTGGTGCGGATTTCCTCGACGCGGTGCGTGGCCAGGCGCACAAGCTCCGGATACCACGTGGCGGCGCGCTTGTCGCCAACCGCCATGCGCTCGCCGATTTGCACCAGCGCATGCTGGATCTGGCGGGGCTTGGATTCGTCGCGCAGGTACTCGCCAATCTGCTGGTCCGCCAGCGGCCGACCGAACCAGGTGCTGCGCCAGAAAAGGAACGGCAGCAGCACAATAAACCAGGCTACGGCGTAAAAGAGAAGGCGATTGCGCGTGGACATGCGCGGCTTTGAGGTCTCCTGGACCGGTACTACCGGCGTGCTTTCAGAACCTGCCTGCATGCGAATCCGCCGAAAAATCAGGTTTACCAATCGTCAATGATTCAATGACTCAATGATTCAATCGCCTCACTCCACATCGGCGTCCATCACGCGCTTCTGCCCCAGGTAGTGCGACATGGCGTATTGCGCCAGCAGCTTAGTGTGAAGCTGCACCGCCGCCCCGCGCCACTCGCCGTGCGGGTGGGGAGCCTCGCCCGCGTGCGCGCACTCGCCGCTCGACCCGTACTTCGCCCCGAACCACGCGCCCTGGATAGGGTCGAAATGTTCGATCTCCCGCCAGGCGTCATCGCCTACCGTGCCCGCGAGGTCAATTTTGAGCCGCACCAGCGCCATGGGTCACACCCGGAACCATTGGTAGAGCATCAGGTAGACGATCACGCCGGTTATGGAAACGTACAGCCACACCGGATAAGTCCAGCGGGCGATGGCCTTGTGCCGGTCAAAGTTCTTTTTCGCAGCGCGCGACAAAGTGACGATCACCAGCGGTACCAGGGTTACGGCCAGGATGGTATGGGAGATCAAAATCGTGAAATACACCGGGCGGACAAAACCTTGTCCCTGAAAGCGCACCGAGCCAACGTTAAAGTGATAGTAGAGGTATGAGCAGAGGAAGACCACCGAGCACGCCACGGCGGAAACCATGCACGCCGCGTGCGCCCGGACGCGCTTGCGCCGAATGAATTCCCGCCCGGTCAGGATGAGCACCGCGCTCAGGCCGTTGAGCGTGGCGTTGACCACGGGGAAGAGGGTGAAGTCGCCGCCCATGGGTTCAAGCTCCCGATCCGGAGCGCGCGGGGCGGTTGGCTTCGCCGTAGGCGACGAGGAACATGGCGGCGCAGAACGCCGCCAGAACTCCCAGCGCGGCTTCCGTCGAAACGCCGCCGGACGAGGTCGCGGGAAAGAGCGCGCGGCGCAGCAGCTCGACGCCGTAGCTGAGCGGGTTCACCTGCATGGCCACGCGGATCCAGCCGGAGGCGCCGCTTTGGGGAAACAGCGCGCCCGAGAGCAGCCACAGCGGAATCAGGAACAGGTTGATGATGGCGTGGAAGCCCTGAGTGGAATCCAGCCGCCAGGCCACGGCGAATCCCAGCGCGGTGAGGGCGAACGACACCAGCATCACCACAACCAGCACCAGCGCCAGCGATTCCGCTCCGAACCGGGCGCCCACAAAGGGCGCGAAGGCCAGAAAGACCAGGCCCTGCAAAGTGGAGAGGGTGGCGCCGCCCAGCACTTTCCCCAGCACAATGGCGGAACGAGGAATGGGCGCCACCAGCACCGAGAGCAGGAAGCCTTCGCGCCGGTCCTCAAT
>CAZXVY010000276.1:0-4047 GCA_964644115.1 uncultured Terriglobales bacterium | reverse complement strand
CTCGCAGCGCGCGGTTTGCGGCCACGCCCCCGGTGACGAACAACGCGGCCACGTCACGGTTGCGGGCTGCGGCCAGCGTCTTGCCCACCAGGTCTTCCACCATGGCGTGCTGAAACGACGCCACCAGATCCAGCGTCTGCCGGTCCGACAACCTACGATAATCTTCGAGGGATGGTTTCGGAATCGCGGCCAGCGCCGCCCGGCGCGCCTCGATGGCTTCCCGCAGGTTGTGCGTTTCCACGTAACGCAGCACCGCGGTCTTGATGCCGCTGTAAGAAAATTCCGTGAGTTCAGCCGCGCCCTTGGCGTGGCGCACGGGCTTCTTGATTTGCGGCGCGGCGAACGCGACAGCCGAAGCGTCGCCCTGCTCCGCCAGGTTGTCGATCACCGGGCCACCGGGGTAGCCCAGGCCGAGCAGTTTTGCCACCTTGTCGAAAGCTTCCCCGGCGGCGTCGTCGCGCGTCTGGCCAACGTTCTGGTACACCCAGCCGCGCCCGCGCTCTTCCGCCAGATAAAGGTGCGTGTGCCCGCCGGAAACCACCAGCGCCAGCACCGGAAAACGGACGTCGCGATTGCCCTTCTGCTTCTCCTCCAGCAGCACAGCATGAATGTGGCCTTCGAGATGATTGACCGCGATGAGCGGCTTTTCCAGGCTCCAGGCCAGGGCCTTGGCGTAGGTCACACCCACCAGCAGCGCGCCCGCAAGGCCGGGACCCTGGGTGACGGCGATGGCGTCCACGGTTTGGTACGCGCGGCCGGCCTCCGCCAGCGCCTGCCGCACCACCGGCACGATGCCGCGCAGGTGCTCGCGCGAGGCCAGTTCGGGAACCACGCCTTCATAAGGGCGGTGCGTCGCAAGCTGCGAGAACACCACGTTCGACTCCACGTGCTCGCCCGAGCGCACCACCGCCGCCGCGGTTTCGTCGCAGGAGGTTTCGATGCCGAGGATGTAGGCGCCGGGCACATACCTATACTATTGGATTTGTGCCATCCCCAACCCCAGCGAGGACCGCAGCAACGTCGGTCGTGCGCACCTTGCGCGACGCCGGCCATCAGGCCTACCTGGTGGGCGGATGCGTGCGCGACATCGTGCTCGGGCGAGAGCCCGCCGACTTCGACGTGGCTACCGACGCTACGCCGGACCGCGTGATGCAGCTTTTTTCTGAGACCTACGCCGTGGGCGCGAAGTTCGGCGTGGTGCTGGTGCCCGTGAATGTAGCCCCGCCGCCCTCGGCCGCTGAGGCAACTCGAAACTCGAAACTCGAAACTGGAAACTGCATCATCGAGGTCGCCACCTTCCGCTCCGACGGCCTCTACACCGACGGCCGCCATCCCGACCAGGTCACCTACACCTGCGACCCGCGCCAGGACGCCGAGCGCCGCGACTTCACCATCAACGGCCTGCTGCTCGATCCGCTGAACCACGATGAAGTGCTGGACTACGTGGGCGGGCGCGCCGACCTGGAGGCGGGCGTGATTCGCGCCATTGGCGATCCCGAACGCCGCTTCGCGGAAGACAAGCTGCGCATGCTGCGCGCCGTGCGCTTTGCCGCCCGCTTCGGCTACCAGATCGAGCCGCGGACGCTGGCCGCCATCCGCGCACAGGCGAAGGAAATCGAGCAGGTCAGCCGGGAGCGCGTGCGCGACGAGCTGGTGAAGATGCTCACCGAAGGCCACGCGCGCCGCGCCTTCGAATTGCTGGACGAAACCGGAATGCTGGGCGCAGTACTGCCCGAAGTCGCGGCCATGAAGGGCGTGCAGCAGCCGCCGCAATTTCATCCTGAGGGCGACGTGTGGGTACACACGCTGTTGCTGCTTGCGGGGCTGCGCGCGGGATGCTCTCCGACGCTGGCCGTGGGCGCGTTGCTGCACGATGTAGGCAAGCCGCCTACGTTCCGCCGCGCTCCCGACCGCATCCGCTTCGACGGCCACGCCGAAGTGGGCGCGAAGATGGCGGAAGAAATCTGCCGGCGCCTCCGCTTCTCCAACCACGAAACGGAACAGATCTGTGCGCTGGTAGCGAGTCATCTGCGCTTCATTGATGCGCCGCGCATGAAGGAGTCCACGCTCAAGCGCTTTTTGCGCCTGCCCAAGTTCGACGAGCACCTGGAGCTGCATCGCCTGGACTGCCTGGCCAGCCACGGCGGGCTGGAGCTCTACGAGTTCGTGCGGCAGAAAATCGCGCAGACGCCCCCGGAGCAAATTCGCCCTCGACCGCTGATCACGGGCGACGACCTCATCGCCGCCGGCTACCCGCCCGGCCCACGCTTCAAGGAGATCATCAACGCCGTCGAGGACGCGCAGCTCGAAGGCACGCTCGCCGGCAGGGATGCGGCCATGGAGTTCGTGCGGCAGCGATTTCCGGCAGGGTGAAGCGCCGGCCCGAGAAGCGGCGGCGGTTGGCGCCTGAGGCGAATGTTAGAATGCGAAGATTGTCGCCATCGGGAGTGGCCGCATGAAGCACGTTCGCGCAGGACTCGGGAAGATCGCGGCGCAGATCCTGAAGCAGGCGCCGGAAGAAGACGCTCCCGCGCTGGCTTGGAGCGTGGTGGCGGGCACGGTGGTGGCGGGAAGGACGCGCGTGCTGGCACGCGAGGGTGGCGTGCTGCGCATTGAAGCGCGCGATGCCGGCTGGCGTGTTGAGCTTGCGGGCCTGGAGCGGCAGTATCGCGCGGCCATGAACCATCTACTCCCTCAGCCGGTGGAGCGCATTGTGTTTGTCACTCGGGAGCGCAAAAAGCCGGTGGAAAACCAAGATCCTTCGACTCGCCCGCCACGGCGGGCTCGCTCAGGATGACAAACTCCTAGGGCGGGAGCGGTCAGGAAGAAATCGGCAGGGCGGGATAGGTAGGAAGGGATCGGCATGAAGGTCAGCGAAAAAGACGTGCTCTACGTGGCCGACTTGGCCAACCTGGAACTCACCGAAGAAGAGCGCGCGCGCATGCTGAAGGACCTGAACTCCATCCTCGACTACATTGACCGGCTGAACCAACTCGACACCGCAGGCGTCGAGCCCATGGCGCAGGTGTCGGCGCTCCATGCGGAGCCGGGCCGCGGCGGCAGCGCGCAGTTCGAACACGCCCTGCGCGCGGACGCGCAGGGCGTCTCGCTCGACCGCGAAGCCGCGCTGCGCAACGCTCCGGAGGCCGACGGCGTGTTCTTCAAGGTGCCCAAGGTGATTGAAAGATAAGTCAAAAGTAAAAAGTCAAAAGTCAACAGCAAAAAGATCTGGCCGTGGACCTGAACTCCCTCACCATCACCGGCGTACGCAGCGCCATTGCGGAAGGCAAGACTTCAGCAGTAGCGCTGGCGGAGGCGTTCTACGCGAAGATTGCGGCGGAGGACAGTGACGCCGACATTCATGCTTACCTTACGCTGTGCCGCGAGCGCGCGCTGGCCCAAGCGGAGCACATCGACGCCATGGCCCGGCGCGGCGACGCCCTGCCGCCGCTAGCGGGCGTTCCCGTAGCCATCAAGGACGTGATCCTGACGCGCGGCGTGCGCTCCACCGCCGGCTCCAAGATCCTTCAGCATTTTTTCCCGCCCTACGATGCCACCGCGGTGGCGCGCCTGGAAGCAGCGGGCGCGGTGGTCCTGGGCAAGACCAACTGCGACGAATTTGCCATGGGTTCGTCGAACGAAAACTCCGCCTACGGCCCGGTGCGCAACCCGCGCGACAAGGAACGGGTTCCCGGCGGCTCCTCGGGAGGGTCGGCGGCGGCGGTGGCCGCGGGCACGGCGGTAGCGGCGCTGGGCTCGGATACCGGCGGTTCCATCCGCCAGCCGGCGTCGTTTTGCGGAGTGGTGGGACTGATGCCCACCTACGGCCGCGTTTCGCGCTACGGGCTGATCGCGTTTGCCTCCTCGCTCGACCACATCGGCCCGCTGACGCGCACCGTGGAAGACGCGGCGCGGGTGCTGGGCGTGATTGCCGGCCGCGACCCTATGGACGCAACTTCCGCCGGCGTCCCGGTGCCCGACTACGTCGCCGAACTGCAAAAGCCGGTGCGCGGGCTCAAGCTGGGCGTCCCCAGGGAATACTTTGGC
>CAZXVY010000275.1:765-4083 GCA_964644115.1 uncultured Terriglobales bacterium | reverse complement strand
ATTCTCAGAATCTGTTTAGCATGGCAACGATTCGGCTCAACAGTTCTCGTCCCTGAGTGGTTTCGACGCAGGCGGGAAGTGCTCTGTGCTGGTAGAGATCCAAGTAAGCTGCCGCCTTCACGGGGGATGCGGCAGCGATCTCAAGCAACCGCCTGTGATCCAGTTCCGAATACCGCCCGTTGCCCTCAGCCACGTTCAATACAACGCTGGTCGCTGATTTATCTACCTCCCGGCACAGCCGATCGGACATTTCCCTGCCGCCGGGCAGGCCCACAAACCAGCGCATGAAATCCAACCCGACCTGATACACGTCCAACGACTCATGATGGAACAGGACCTCAAACCCTTGCGTCGATGGCTCGGCTTGATAGGGGCCTGGTTCTTCGCTCATCACGCTCTGCAGCCAAGCCTTTCTGAGCCCAATCAGCATTCGTGTAATTTCCAGAAAGCGGCTTTTCTCAGTGAATGACCTCTCGTGGCTCAGGCGACCTTTGATACTGGCTATATCCAGGCAAGCAGCGCATTCCAGAGCGGAGCCGATGGCATAATCCAACGTCCTCGCTTTATCCGGCCCGGACACCAGCCTCGCCCCTTCAGCAATGTTCAGCACGATGCTCTCTGATGCCCTGCGAAAATGCTCAACGATGGCGTGCCGCCTACCCCAGGAAGCACAAAGCGCTTCGGCGCCAGCGCCCAGAGCCAGCGCCTTGTCATAAACTTTGAGCCTGTGATGGGTGAGCATTCAGTCGCGGCGTTGACCAACAACTCGACAAAGTTTCCGACAAAGTTTCCGACAAAGGAAGGCCAAAGGGGTCTGCAAAATGTCCAAACTCCAGGGACAGGCTTCCAGCCTGTCGGCGCGGGCATCTTGCCCGCGATGGCGACTGGGGCTGGAAGCCCCGCAGACAGGCAGGATGCCTGTCCTACTAGGCCGCGGTTGCCAGGCCGCAACTCGGCGTGTTAAGTTCGTCCCGTGAGCGACCTTCTCATCGGCGCCCTCGGCGCGTTGCTGGCCACCAACCCGCCCGCCGCCCTCAGCAACCTGGTCCACGCCAGGACCGGCATCCCGATCCCCGTCACCAACGCCAACGATCCGGTTGTGAAGGAGTATCTCCGCCTGCTGGAAATGGACGACGAGGCCCAAGCCGAAGTCGACCAGTGGATCCGGGAAAACCAGTCTCTGAAGTCGGCGGGCGCCGGTCTCGACCCGGCCCGGATGCGCGCGAAGATTCTGGCGCGCTTCGACTCGGTGAAGAAGGCCTACGACACATTCCTCGCCGCGCATCCCGACCACGCACGGGCCCGGCTGGCTTATGGCGGGTTTCTCAGTGACATCGGTGAGGAGGAGCCCGCGTTCAAGCAGTGGGAGAAGGCGCGCGAGTTGGACCCGAAAAATCCCGTGACCTGGAACAACCTCGCCAATTTCTACGGCCACAACGGCCCGGTCACCAACGCCTTCGCCTGCTATGCCCGAGCGCTGGAATTGCAGTCTGGCGAACCGCTCTACCCCCACAACTTCGCGACGACCGTGTTCCTGTTCCGCAAGGACGCGATGGAGTTTTTCAAGCTGACCGAGCCGCAGGTCTTCGACAAGGCGTTGGGCCTTTATCGCCAGGCGCGCGCGCTCGACCCGGACAACTTCCTCCTGGCGACCGACCTGGCGCAATGCTACTACGTGATGAAGGCCCCGAAGTCCGCCGACCCTGAAGCCACGCGCAAGGCCGAGCAGAAACTCGCCGACGAAGCGCTCGCCGAGTGGCAGGCCGCATTCAAAATTGCGCCCGACGAAAATACCCGCCAGGGCGTTTGCGTCCACTTCGCCCGATGGCAGATCAACGCGGGCCGGTTCGATGAGGCGCGGAAAACCCTGAGCCTGCTGACCAATGGCGCCTTCGCGAGCACGAAGAGAGCGCTCGAAAAGAAAATGGCGCGGGGCGAGACCGAGGGGGCCGGAACCAAGGCGCCGCCGAAAAGTACTGAGGAGTCACTGCCGCTGAAGCCGTGACCGCCAATGGGGTTCTTCGCGACGCATCTTTTCATCGTGATGCCGAAACGGCCGGGCTGCCGGAGCGCGCCGTCTCGTAGCGGAGAACTGGCGTTCGCCGCTGATCCCCTTGGAGGACGGGCGTAGCTGGCGATGGGTTCAGTTGCGAAGGAGAAGTGCGGCGGACGCCAGTCCGCCGCTCCGCAGCGGAGGGCCATTGCCCCGCCTTCACTGACCGATCACGGCCGGTTGGCGATTGCGCGGAGGAGGCGCGTCGCGTACACCTCGCCCATGCGTTTCCTCCGCCAGCACAAGTTTACGCTGCTGTTCCTGGGCGTGCTGGTGTTTTGTAGTGTCATGGTGATCCGGCAGACGGAATGGACAAGAGGCCGAAAGGAACTCAGGCACGTCGAGTTGCGCGAGGCCATGATCCTCCTCCAGACCGGCGGCTATACCAATGACGCCATCAAACTCTACTTCCGCCTCTGGCGTGAACTGGAGAAGCTCCCGGACAAGCAATTGCTCGACGACTGGCAACGCTCCGTGGTGCTCATCGATCCGAGCCTGCACCAGCCGTCGAACACCATTTACCAATACTACTGGAATGTCCGGCAGGAGATGGAGCGCCGCGCGGACAGCCACATCGATCGGGCGAGGAAACTCGCGGCCGAGGAGAAGTGATCCCTGCTCAGGCTTTTGTTTGACAGTGTAGCTGCGACCGTGAGGTCGCAGGCTGAATTCTCAAACGGGCACTAAAAACCTGAAGATGTCCAACCACCTGCGCCCACGTCCCGCGACCTCACGGTCGCAGCTACGCTGAACACGGACGGGTTCAATCGCGCGGACGGTCGAGCGGCTGCTCGACCAGTTCGACGGGGCCCTGGCAGCAACCGCACGTCTCTGGAGCAACGCTTTGGATGTGGCAAATCTCGCAATAGTAGTAGAGGTCCTGCGTTACTCCGTGCAGGACGGAGCGGAGACGGTCCACCTCCAGGGTCTGCGTTCCGGGGAATAGGCGGGCTTTCAGCTCGAGTTCGCGGGCGCGAATGCGTTCGTCCATCCAGATGGCTTCGGAGAAACGGCCGCGGAGCAGCGTGTAGACACGTCCGTCATTGGCTTGGAGCGCCCAGAGATGATCGTGGTTCGTGGGCAGGGCCGCGCCGTGCCGGTCATGGAGTCGCTCGGCAAGGCAAACGACGCGCCCGCGGAGAATGACCGTGCGGACAGCCTCGGCGCGATCCTTGGAGCGCGGGCCCGGCGAGGCGCATGACGGGAGAAACACCGTCAGGACGAGTGCGACGAAGGAGCGCGTTCGCATGCAGTTGCTGATGGGG
>CAZXVY010000275.1:0-755 GCA_964644115.1 uncultured Terriglobales bacterium | reverse complement strand
AAGAACGAAGGCTCACGCGGTTGCTCAAGGGGCGCCGCACAGGAGCAGGGCGCGTTCGTAGTCGGCCGGTTCGTCCAGATCGAAGTCCAGGCCGGCATCATCGGACTCAAACGTGGCCCGACGATCCGGGATGCCGAGCAGGAACTGCTTCAGGTTCTCAGCCGGAGTTGTGGCGAGTTGGAGGAATATCTCGCGGGGAATCAACACCGGATGCCGCGGCCGACCGCCGCGGGCGGGTTGGCAGACTTGCCCAGGATGTGCGCCGGCAAAGTCGAGAAGCGAGCGGAGCGTCGAGATCTGAACGAGCGGTTGATCGCCGAGGGTAATCAGGAAATGGCTGATTTCGGTTCCCCAGCCCGGCCACCCTGCTGCGCAACGAATCGAACTCATCATGCCGCGCTCCGGCTCCGGGTTGGTGATGCAATCGCGCTTCAGGACGCCGGCGCGGGCCAGTTCCGCCGCCACCGGCCCGTTGGCGGGCGCCGTCACGACGGCAAGTTGAGCGGCGCCCAGTTCGCGCCAGATGCCTAACAGGTGGGCGAGCACGGTCGTCCCGCGCCAGGGCAGAAGGAGCTTCGGCCGGCCCATACGCGAGGACGCGCCAGCGGCGAGCAGGACCACGGCGAAGTTCATCCGAAGCGAAACGCTTTACGTAGGGCAGGCGTCTCGCCTGCCCTGCGCCGAAGGCGCGTCCATCTTTGGCCGCTTCGCGGCCAGGGCAGGCGAGACGCCTGCCCTACGTTAGTGCCGCGCCG
>CAZXVY010000274.1:2010-4083 GCA_964644115.1 uncultured Terriglobales bacterium | reverse complement strand
ATCTGCTCCGCCATCTCCTGGAAAAAAGTGCTGGTGGTGCGCCCGCAGCCCGGGCAGGCGGTGACTTGCGGATTGAAGCTACGGATGCCCAGCGACTGCAAAATCTGCTGTGCCACGCGCACTTCTTCGCTGCGGTCGCCGCCGGGCGCGGGCGTGAGCGACACGCGGATGGTGTCGCCGATGCCTTCCTGCAACAGCAATCCGAGCGCCGCCGCGCTGCTCACGATGCCTTTCGCGCCCATCCCCGCTTCCGTGAGACCGAGGTGCAGCGGATAGTCGCAGCGCGCAGCCAGCGCGCGGTACACGTCCACCAGGTCCTGCACGCCGCTCACTTTGGCGCTCAGGATGATCTGGTCGCGCCGCAGGCCGTATTTTTCCGCCAGCGCCGCCGAGCGCAGCGCGCTCTCCACCATGGCTTCCATGGTGACTTCGCGCGCGTCCTTGGGCTCGGGGAGGCGGGCGTTTTCGTCCATCATGCGGGTAAGCAGGGCCTGGTCGAGTGATCCCCAGTTCACGCCGATGCGCACCGGCCGCTGGTTCTCCACCGCCACTTCAATCATGGTGCGGAAGTTTCCGTCGTCCTTCTTGCCGATGGAGACGTTCCCTGGATTAATGCGGTACTTGGCCAGCGCCCGGGCGCACGCGGGAAACTTCTTGAGCAGGATGTGGCCGTTGTAGTGGAAGTCCCCGATGATGGGCACGCGCACGCCCTGCTCTTCAAGTCGCGCGGCAATTTCCGGCAAGGCGGCAGCTGCGGCGTCGTTGTTCACCGTGACCCGCACCAGTTCCGAGCCGGCTCGCGCCAGCGCCGCCACCTGGGCCACGGTCGAGGCCACGTCGGCGGTATCGGTGTTGGTCATGGACTGCACCACCACCGGCGCGCCGCTCCCCACGCGCACTCCGCCCACACTGGCGGTCGCCGTCTGCCTGCGCACAATCGTTGCCATAGGGAAATTTTAGTGTAGCACCCTGCCGGCATGTGTGATGTGCGATGTGTGATGTGCGATGTTTTCACACTTCGCACATCACACATCGCACATCGCAGATCAGGGAGGCAAACGGGAGGGTTTCCGGGCAACGCCGCCTGCGTGCCCGCGCGTCTAATCTCCCCTATGGGGTTGAAGCACAGCCCGTTCTGCGACTATCCTGTTTCTAGCACCTGCTGAACGCCGGCGGGCCAGCCGCTCGCCGGGCCAAGTTCGGATCGCTGTGCTTCCCCGGCACAGGCTGCAAAAAACCCGTTGTTCGGAGGGAGCCTCATGTCGTCTCCAAACCGCGCTCTATTTCTTTCTTTTTCTTCGCTGCTGATCGCCGGCGCCGTCCTGCTGGCCTGCGGCAACGTACAGGTAGACAGCGTCCTGAACCCGGGCCTGGGAACGGTATCGGTCCACGTCAGCGATCCCACCACTTGTGAGGCGCCGGCCGGTCCTTACAGCCACGTGTACGTAACCATTCGCGGCGTCCGGGCGCACCGCAGCTCGGGCGCGGCCGACGCCGATGCCGGATGGGTGGACCTGGCTCCCGGACTGGCCACCACTCCCCGCCAGGTGGACCTGTTGGGTGACGCCAACGCTTCCTGCTTTCTGGCTTCGCTGGGCTCCAGCCAGCTTGAGCCGGGCCAGTACCAGCAGATCCGGCTCCTCCTGCTGGACAACAACTCCGGCAACCAGGTTACAAACAACCAGTGCTCGGGCAACGACGCCAACTGCGTGGTGCTGGCCGCAAACGGCAGCGTCCACGAGCTGCGGCTTTCCAGCGAAGCCACCACCGGCATCAAGATTCCCTCCGGCCAGATTGCCGGCGGGCGCTTCGTGGTGGAGGATGGCCAGACCACCGACCTCGACATTGACCTGAACGCCTGCGCGTCCATTGTCATCACCGGCAACGGACAATTCCGGCTCAAGCCGGTGTTGCATGCGGGCGAAGTGTCGCTGCAGACCAGCTCCGTCAGCGGCAAGGTGGTGGACAGCCTCACCGGCATGCCCATCTCCGGCGGCACGGTGATCGTCGCGCTGGAGCAGAACGTGGGCGGCGTGGACCGCGTGATCATGCAGACCACTGCTGACGCCTCCG
>CAZXVY010000274.1:1487-2000 GCA_964644115.1 uncultured Terriglobales bacterium | reverse complement strand
TGCTCGAGAACGCCGTGGTGCTTTCCACTCCTCCGGGTGGGCACTTGTGGTCGGAGCGCTTCGGTGACACGTTCGACGACTATGGTCATAGTGCCGCTGTGGACGGCAACGGCGTCGCCTACGCCGCAACTGTGACCACGGGTGTGACCGACGGCACTTCCATGGGGAACATTCCTCTTATCGCCACCACGGGCTTGAGCACGGCGGTGGCTTCCATCATGGGCCAGGCGACCACCAGCACAGGCACGGCGGCGACCTCGGCGGACCTCGAGCTCTCGGCGCTTCAGCCCATCGGCAACAACGTGCTGGCGACCATTCCGCTGGCCACGCAGTCCGCCGTCACCTTGAGCCTGGCGACGGCAGCCGACGCCGCGTGCCCGGTCAACACCAACTGCGTCAGCTACACGCTGTCGGTTGCGGGCTTGAATCCCAATGTGGGTGCGTTCAACTCGGCAGGAACCACGTACACGCAGAACACCGTGGACCCGGTGGGCTACACCGTGGACGCACGCG
>CAZXVY010000274.1:0-1477 GCA_964644115.1 uncultured Terriglobales bacterium | reverse complement strand
TGCAATCCCTCGCGGCTGGCAAGCAGCACCCTGCAGGGCGGAGGCGCGCTGGTGGTCACTCCCGGCGGGTCCGCGACGGCGGAAACGCTGGCCTTCACGGCCTGCCAGTAGATTGACGATTTCTTCATTGACGATTGACGATTTGAAAGATCGAGCGCGCCGGTGGTCTTTCAATCGTCAATCGTCAATCTGCAATCGTCAATTCTAGGGAAGGTACTTGGCCAGCCCCGGCAGGTTCTTGGAGATGTCGTTGTAGATCACCACGGCGGCGAACAGGACCAGGAACACAAATGCCGCCTGGTAGATGCGCTCCTTGATCACCAGGTTGATGTCCCGCCGGATGGTGCTCTCGATGAGCAGCATCACGATCATGCCCCCATCCAGGATGGGGATGGGGAAAAGGTTGAACACGCCCAGGTTCAGGCTGATGGCGGCCATCAGCAGAAGCAGCGGCGTCCAGCCTTCCTGACGCGCGGCGGCGCCCGCTGCCCCGGCAATGCCGATCGGTCCGTCCACCTGCTTCAACGAAACCTTGCGCTGCACCAGCTTCTGCGCCAGTTCGACGATGAGCAGAGAGAATTTCCCGTTGGTCTCCAGCGACCGGGCGAAGGCCTGGCGGAAGGGCAGCTTGTCTACGTGGGTGGGATTGGAGGCGATGCCGATGCGATAGAACACCTCGCCTTCAATCTCGGTCTTCACCGCGGCCAGGGTGAAGTCCATCTCCCGGCCCTGGCGGCGCACCGTTAACCGCACCGGCTGCTCGCGCTTTTCGTTCAGATGCTTCCGCAACTGCGGCAGCAGAGCGCGAATCGGCGCTCCGTCCGCCGCCAGAATCTCATCCCCAACCTGCAAACCGGCGCGCTCCGCCGGCATTTTCGGCTCCAGCGCGGTGACGATGTTGGGTTTCTCGGCCACCAGGCCCAGGTCGCCCATCTGGTTGGGGCCGGTGGGTTCCGGGCGCGCCGTGATGTGGTGCAACTGCCCGCCGCGGTCCAGGGAGATTGCCAGGGGCTGGCTGGGGCTGAGCGCTATCTTGATCAGAACCTGTTCCCAGGTAGGGTCGGCGGTGCCGTCTATCTTGACGATGCGGTCCCCGGGCAGAATGCCCGCCTTGGCGCCCGCCGAGTCCTCCGCCACCCAGCCCACCACCGCCGGCTGGTCCAGATAAATGGCGTGCTCGTAGTGCACCATGTAGACGCCGGTGAGCAGCGCGATGGCCAGCACGATGTTCATCGCCGGCCCGGCGGCGGCGATGATCAGCCGCTGCCAGCGAGGATGGGCGCCGAACTCCGCCGGGTCGCCGGAGTGCTCGTCCATGGGGTTCTCGCCCGACATCTTCACGTATCCGCCCAGCGGGATCAGGCTGATGCGATAGTCGGTCTCGCCCCGCTTGAAGCCCCACAGCCGCTTGCCGAAGCCTACGGAGAACACTTCCACGCGCACCTTGAAAAACTTGGCGGCGGCGTAGTGGCCGAAC
>CAZXVY010000273.1:1410-4098 GCA_964644115.1 uncultured Terriglobales bacterium | reverse complement strand
CGAGGAGATCCTGAAGATCTTCGAGAAGTACTGCGGCGCGCGGCTCACCACCCACGCCTTCCGCATCGGCGGCTGTCTGTACGAAACCTACGACGGCTTCGAAGACGACGTGAAGAAGTTCTGCGACTTCGTCACTCCAAAAATTGACGAATACGAAACCCTGCTCACCACCAACCGCATCTGGCTGGAGCGGACCAAGGGCGTGGGCGTGATCAACGCCCAGGACTGCATCGCCTTGGGCGTGACCGGGCCGGTGTTGCGCGCCGCGGGAGTGAAGTGGGACCTGCGCAAGGCCCAGCCCTACGCGGCGTATTCCGAATTCGAGTTCGACATCCCCGTCGGAGAGCACAGCGACACCTACGACCGTTACCTGGTGCGCATCGCGGAGATGCACCAGTCCATCCGCATCATCCGGCAGGCGGTGGGGCGCATCCCTGAGGGGCCCATCATGGCCAAGGTGCCCAAGGTGGTGAAACCGGCGGTGGGCGAGGTGTACCACTCGATTGAAGCCCCAAAGGGAGAGCTGGGTTACTTCATTGTCAGCGACGGCTCTACCCAGCCCTACCGGGTGCGTGTGCGGCCTCCGTCGTTCGTGAACCTGCAGGCGCTGGGCAAGATGGTGGAAGGTGCACTGATCGCCGACGTGGTGGCGGTGATCGGGACGATTGATATTGTGCTGGGGGAAGTGGACCGGTGAGGAAGGCAGGAGGGAGGAGGGAGGAGGGAGGAGGTAGGGGCTAACGACGAATGACTGAACTCCGCAATTACGTCCTCGGATATCTCGACCAGAACATGACGCCCGGTGAGGCGGGCAACGTGCTGTGGGCGCTGATCTACATCATGGTGATTTTCCTGGCGGTGTCCCTGGCCGTCACCGCCATGAACTGGATCGAGCGCAAGATCCTGGCCCACATGCAGGTGCGGCTGGGCCCCATGCGCGTAGGGCCGCACGGCCTGTTACAGCCCATCGCCGACGCCCTGAAGCTGCTCATCAAGGAAGATGTGATCCCCGAGGAAGCCGATAAGGTGGTGTTCTGGATGGCGCCGGTGGTCATGGTGATCACCGCCTTCACCGTCTACATCGTGATTCCCTTCGGCCCCACCCACGCCGTCACCGACATGAACATCGGGCTGTTGTTCATGCTGGGCGTGGCCTCGCTGACCACGCTGGGCGTGATCATGGCGGGCTGGGCGTCGAACTCGCACTATCCGCTGCTGGGCTCGCTGCGCTCCAGCGCCCAGATGGTTTCCTACGAAGTGGCCAAGGGCCTCTCGGTGGTCTCGGCCGTGGTGATGACCAGCCTGGTGGCCACCGATGCCACCCACGGCGCAGGCACCCTGAGCATGATCGGAATCGTGCGCGCCCAGGAGCAGGCGGGAGTGTGGTTCCTGTTCAAGTTCTTTCCCCTGGGACTGATCTCCTTCTTCGTGTTCGCGGTGGCCATGGTGGCGGAAACCAACCGCACTCCTTTCGACCTGCCGGAAGCGGAAAGCGAACTGGTGGCGGGATATCACACCGAGTACAGCGGCTTCCGCTGGTCGCTGTTCATGCTGGCCGAATACGCGGCCATGATCGCGGTGTCGTCGGTGGCGGTGACCCTGTGGCTGGGGGGATGGATGCGGCCGGCGGCTGACTGGCACGGACCGGAGATCACCATTCCGTGGTTCTGGGAGAAGTCGTCACTGCTTTCCCATACAGGAGCCGCAGACTTGGCTTTCGCACTCTTCCCGGCGATGACATTCTTCGCGCTCGCGCTCATGGCGGCGGTGGGCACGGTGCGCATGCCCAAGCACCCGCTCTTCCGCAAGCAGACCCTGGGCCTGGCGGGGTTTGCCGCTGCGCTGGCGCTGATCGGTGTGGTGCTGCTCTTGCCGCCGGTGCGCAGCCGGGTCCAGGATATATATTGGTTCAGCCTGAAGATTGCGGTGTTCATGTACCTGTACATCTGGTATCGCGGCACGTTTCCGCGCTACCGGTTTGACCAGCTCATGCAGGTGGGATGGAAGGTGATGATCCCCCTGAGCCTGGGCGCGCTGATCCTGACGGCGCTGGTGGGAGTTGCGCCGGAACTAACGCCGGTTCTGCGCCAGTGGATGGCAAGGTGAAGAGTCCATGGATCTGAAGAACGACCTGAAAAAAATCGCGCGCAAGATCTTCCTGCTGGACCTGATGCAGGGGCTCTCGCTCACCTTCCGCTACCAGCATCCCAAGGAAATCTATACCGAGCAGTATCCGCTGGAGCGGCCGGAGGTGGCCGAGCGCTACCGGGGGGCGCCCCGGCTGAACGTGAATCCCGACACCGACGAGACGCTGTGCATTGCCTGCGACCTGTGCGCGCTGGCCTGTCCTGAGAACCTGATTGTGGTTACCAGCGAGCGCAACGAGAAGACCCGCCGCAAGGAGCTCACCAACTTTACCTACGACCTCAGCCGCTGCATGTTCTGCGGCCTGTGCGAGGACGCCTGCCCCACGGACGCGCTCGAGTTGACCCAGGATTTCGAGCTGGCGAATTACACCCGGGAAGGCGCGATTTGGGACCGGCAGACGCTGGAGCAGGGTCCGCAACCGACGGTCTATAAAAGGTAAAAGGAAAAAGGAAAAAGTAAAAAGTGAAGGCGCGACGAGGGAAACTGCAAGCAAGAGCTGGCGGCCAGGGGCGAGAGACTAGGAGCGGGCGATGGAACCGG
>CAZXVY010000273.1:0-1400 GCA_964644115.1 uncultured Terriglobales bacterium | reverse complement strand
CAGCCGCTGCATGTTCTGCGGGCTGTGTGAAGACGCCTGCCCGGTGGATGCGCTCGAGCTTACCCAGGACTTCGAACTGGCCAACTACACGCGCGAGGGCGCCATTTGGGACCGCCAGACGCTGGAGCAGGGGCCGCAACCCACGGTGTACAGCAAGTGAGGGAAGCCCGCCCCGCATGACCCCGGTGGCCACTCCGCTGTTCTTCTACGCCTTCGCGGGCATCGCCATCGTCAGCGCGCTGCTGGTGGTGACGCAGCGCAACGCCGTGCACTCGGCCATCTCGCTGATCTTTACCCTGCTTTCCCTGGCCGGGCTCTACCTGATGCTCTACGCCCCCTTTGTTGCGGGCGTGCAGATCATTCTGTATGTGGGCGGAATCATGGTGCTCTTCCTGTTCGTCATCATGCTGGTGAACCTGGAACGCTCCATGAAGGAGGAGCGCTTCAACCAGCAGTGGCACGTGGCGCTGATGGCCGCGGGCGCCCTGGCGGCGATGTTTTTCGTGGTCTTCAAGGGGGCGCAATCGGTGTTCCCGCAGCGGGTGCTGCAGTTTCCCGAAAACCAGAACACGCAGCAACTCGCCCTGCTGCTCTACGGCAAGTACCTGCTGCCGTTTGAACTCGCTTCCGTGCTGCTGCTGGTGGCCATGGTGGGAGCGGTGATCATGGCCAAGAAGAAAATCTAGCGATCTGCGATGGGCGATGTGTGAAGTGTGATGTGCGATGTGCGATGTGTTAAGTAAAGAAGTAGATAAGCGTTGGAAGTAATTGACACAACAGAAGATGTCAGGACACAACAAATGAGCGAGATCTCAACCGTTCACTATCTAGTAGTGGCGGCGGCGCTGTTCGTCATCGGCACCATCGGGGTGATGACCCGCCGCAACGTGGTGATCGTGCTCATGTCCATTGAACTCATCCTGAACTCCGTCAATTTGAACCTGGTGGCCTTCTCGCGCATGTACAACCTGGACGGGCAGGCGTTCGCCATCTTCATCATCGCCGCCGCAGCCGCCGAGGCCGCTGTCGGACTGGGCATCCTGATCGCCTTCTTCCGCAACAAGGAGACGGTGAACGCGGACGAGATTGATTTGATGAAATGGTGATTTCCTGATGTGCGATGTGTGATGTGCGATGTGTGATGTGCGATGTTGGATGTGCGACGCGAAGTCTGGTTTTGTAACTGGGCGCTACTAGCCAGGAACTAAGGGCTAAAAGCTAAAAGCATGTTTCTCGAATACATCTGGCTGATTCCTCTGCTGCCGCTGGCGGGCGCCGTGGCCATGTTCTTCTTTGGGCGGCGGCTGACCAACGGCGCGGTGAGCGTGATTTGCGTGGGCGCGGTGGTGCTGGCTTTCCTGATGGCCTGCGGCGCGGTGTGGCAGTACACAGACTACGCG
>CAZXVY010000272.1:0-4104 GCA_964644115.1 uncultured Terriglobales bacterium | reverse complement strand
CTAGTACCCAGTAGCTAGTACCCAGTAGCTAGTACCCAGTAGCTAGTACCCAGTACCTGGTGCTGGTACGCAGCAACCAGATTAGCATCAGCGCCTGACTTGCGATGGCTGAGCCCTGGCGGTCGCCAGTCCGATTGCTCGAGGCTGGGACTGGGCACTGGGTACTGGGTACTAGGTACTCAGCACCCAGTGCTACCATGACACCCGTGAATCAGCCGCCAAAAAATCTCACCGTGGCCATCACCGGGGCCAGCGGCTCGCTGTTTGCCGTCGAGCTGCTGCGGGCAGCGGAAAGCGACGCGCGCGTCGAGCACGTGAACCTCATCGTCTCCGAGCATGCGCTGCGAGTGCTGGCGGAAGAGATCGGACTGCGCGGGCGGGCGCGGCTGGGAGAGCGGCTGCTGGGCAAGAAATCGAAGAGAATTGCCCTGCAGAACAACCACGACATTGGCGCCAACGTGGCCAGCGGGTCGTATCCGGCGGACGCGATGATCGTCATCCCGTGCAGCATGGGCACTCTGGCGCGCATCGCGAACGGACTGGCCTCGCGCCTCATCGAGCGCGCGGCGGACGTCTGCCTGAAGGAGAAGCGGCCGCTGGTGCTGTGCGTGCGCGAGACTCCGCTGAACAAAATCCACATCCGCAACCTGTACCGCGCGGCGGATGCCGGCGCCACCATCTTCCCCCTGATTCCCGCGTTCTACAACCAGCCCGCAGGCTTCGAGGAGATGGCGCGGCAGTTCGCCTTCCGGGTGCTGGCGCACATCGGGCTTCCGCAAGACGAGATGTACCGCTGGAAGGGCTAGCGCCGTTCCAACTTGTTTCCGCTAAGACGACTGAGCAATTCGGCCAGGTGGCTTCCGCCAGAATCTCTTTCCTGTTGGTGAATTTAGTTGGAACGGCACTAGCGCAGCCAGACGAGCGAAGCGACGAGCGCCAGCGTCATGGCCAGCAGGACGCCTCCTGCCTCCAGCCGGAACTTGCCTCTCCCCAGGATCACTGCCAAAAGCATCTTGAGGACGCTGTTGGAGATAACGCCGATGGCGATCGCCTGCGCCGCTACTTCCAGCGGCGCGCCGCTGGCTGTGCTGCGTGCCATGGAAATGGTGAGGGCGTCCATGTCGGTGAGGCCGAGGATGGCCGCGGAGGTGAGCAGGCCGGCATCGCCGAAGCGGGCCTGCATAGCGTGGACCGCGAACAGCACCACCTGAAACAGCAGGGCCATTTGCAAAGCCTCGCGCAACTGCAACGGGTTTTTGACCATCTCCGGCGGATTCAACTGGGGTGCGCTGCGCCGCAGAAGTGGCAGCAGGCTGACCACGCCCACCAGGAAGGGTGCGACGAAATAGGGAAGCAGGGCGCGGGCGAGCGGTGCGTTGAGTACGGTGGTAGCCGTGAGGACGCGCAGGAACAAGACCGTGCAGGCCGCCGCCACGCCCAGGGCGAGCGGGCCGCGCACCGGTTCTTCGGTCCGGCTCAGGCGGGCGAAGGTGAAGGTGACGTTGGTGGAGGAGGCCATGCCTCCCAGCAGTCCGGCCAGGGGGTAGCCGTGCTGATCGCCCACCATGCGGCGCGCCAGGTATCCGCCGAAACTGAGGCCGGAGAAAAACAGCGTGAGCAGCCAAAGAAGGCGGGGGCGAACTCCGCCCAGCGGCCCGTACGGGCCTTCGGGCAGCAGCGGCAGGATCACCACCGCCATCACCCCGAAGCGGATGGCGGCGCGCAAAGAAACGTCGTCCAGCCGGGCTACCAGGGAGTGAAGCTGCGACTTTTCCGCCAGCAGAAGGACGGTGAGCGCGAAGATGGCACTGCCCAGGCGCAAGTGGCCGAGACCGCTGACCAGTCCTGCACCCAACACCACGAGCGCCGCCACCTCGGTAGTGGCTTCCACGTCGCGCCGGCTGGCGGAAGCGTAGGCCGCAACCACCAGGGCCGCGGCCGCAGTCAGCAGAATCGCGCCCAGGAGTTGGTACTGGAGGGTCCACAGCCATCCGGCGATGCCGGCCATTCCACCCAGCAGCGTGAAGGTGCGGATGCCGGCGAAGCGCGCCTCGGGTCCGCTGGCGTGTCCCGACCACTGGCGTTCCAGGCCCACGGCGGCGCCGCCCAGGGTCGCCACCAGCAGGCCTGCGACAGTTTCAAACTCGAGCGTCAAGGGGAAGAAGCGTAGCACAGGTTTTAGTCCTCGCCGGTGACGCGCGAACTCCCCACAAAGTTCTAATTGACGTTCGCAGTTTGCCGTACTACTGTGGGCGAACACGAGAAAGGAGGTGGTCCATGGAACAGGACAGTAGATGGCTTCGTGAGGTGGCTGAGGCTTAGGGCGTTCGCTCTAAACCTTTGCGAACTCCGAATCATTGGGGGTTGGCAGTGGCCACTGTTCTTCAGAGTGACCGCCTCAGGCCAATTCCGACAGCTTACCGGCGACCCGCTGGCTTCCGAGTCAGCGGGTCGTTCTTTCTTGGTTGGCCACAGAGACGCAGACAGAGGAGGGAGGAGGGAGGAGGGTGGGCGGGTGCGGTTGACTATCTTCGGCCGGGGGCGTAGCGTCGCCTAGATTTTTCCAGAGGAGCCCTATGCGGCAGGCGTGGCTGGCAGTAGTTGTGTCGTTGGGATTGCTGGTTTCGGCTTGGGCAGGGCAGCCATTTGCGAAAGCACTCGCGGATCCGGTCTCACCGCAGGCCGCGGCTGCCGAGCCGGAGGATACGATCCGTCCGGGGACGGTAACCGGCAAACTCACGGTGAAGGACCAAACGGCAGAGCTCAAGTACGCCTATGTGAAGCAAGGGCCATCTCTGAGGGAAGGGACCGCCTTCGTGGTGGTGCTGAGTGACGCGCCCATTGCGGAGGCAACGCTGCGCCAGGAGGAGGGGCTGGAGGCGCCGGCCGCCGAAGGCAAGCTGCACGCCGTCGAAGTCACATTCAGTCCAGAGCTTCAGCCCAGGTGGGGGCGAGCCTACCACGATGCTTTTTCGAATCCGCCGGTATCCGCCTATCCCAGCTTGCATTTCGTCCCCAGTTCCTACGACGGCGCGACGCTCGCCGGCAGGGTCTACGCCGAGAAGAACAGCAGCGACGAGGTGCCCTGGGAGTTCACAGCGACACTCAGCATCGTCCTGGATCCCGGAGGCCAGGCCGCAGCGGCACCTGCCGCGTCCGCACCCGGCTTGGGCACAACCACCGGCACTTTGACGGTGGGCGGCAAGACGGCGCAGCTCAGATACGCGTATGCCCACGCCAAGGAAGAGGACAAGCTGGTGGTGGTCCTCAGCGATGTGCCTCTGGAGGAATCCTCGTGGCGGGGAGAGCAGGAACTGGCCGAGCAAGCAAGCGCCGGCAAGGTGCACGTCATTTGGGCGAACTTCGATGACGTGCTGAAACCCAACTCCGCCGCGACCTATTACGACAATTCCGCGGGCTCGGCGCCTTACGAGTTCGTGCCGACCCTGTATGACGGGAAAACCTTGGCCGGAAAACTCTACGCCTCCGGCTCGGAGTGGGAGTACACCGCCACGTTCAGTGTCCCCATCCACCCCAAGCCCGAGCCCCCCGCCGCCGATCCTGCGGATACGATCCACCCGGGGACGGTGGCCGGCAAACTCACGGTGAAGGAACAAACCGTTGAGCTCCAGTACGCCTACGTGAAGCAGGGCCCGTCTCTCGAGGAAGGAGCCGCCTTTGTGATCGTGGTCAGCGACGTGCCCGTGGAACAGTCCAGGCTGCGCGCGGCGGACGGGCTGGCTACGCTCGCTTTTGAGGGCAAGCTGCATGCCGTCGAGGTCACGTTCAGTCCAGAGCTTAAGCCTATGTCCGGGCGGGCCTACCACGATGCTTTTTCGGGTGGATCGGGATCCGCCTATGGGCAGGGTTTCGTGCCCAGCCTCTACGACGGCACGACGCTTGCTGGAAGGGTCTACGTCGAGAAGGACAGCAGCGACGAGGAGCCCTGGGAGTACACGGCGACGTTCAGCATCGCCCTGGATCCCGGAGGCAAGGCCGCGCCGGCGCCCGCCGCCGCGACCGCGCCTGGGTCAGGGACGGTGGCCGGAAGCTTGACGGTGGCCGGCAAGGCGGCGCAACTCAAGTACGTGTACGCCCACGTGA
>CAZXVY010000271.1:0-4105 GCA_964644115.1 uncultured Terriglobales bacterium | reverse complement strand
AGCGGGTGGAAGAACAGGTGGGAGCAAAGGTGGAAGTCCTGGTGGAAAAAAGGGTAGGAGAGCGGGTGGAAGAACAGGTGGGAGCAAAGGTGGAAGTCCTGGTGGAAAAAAGGGTGGGAGAGCGGGGCTCTAGCCCCGCGTTGGGCATCCCTTCCTTATTGTCATCCCGAGCCGCCCGACTGACCCCGCACCCGCCGGTGGCGGGTGCGGGGGATAGGGAGGGCGTGTCGAGGGATCTTGGTTTTGCTTTCCCGAGGGCCTTCGCAAAGCCCAGTGGTTTCATAAGCGGGGCACGCCTTTGCCCGTGCGCAGGCAAGTGTCTCACCGGCCGCCGCCTGCATTCTTCCGCTGCCGCACCAGTTCGTACATCACCACCGCCGCGGCCACGGAGACGTTCAGCGACGGCACCTGACCCAGCACCGGAATCGAAACCAGGAAGTCGCACTTGCGCCGCACCAGGTCGTGCATGCCTTTGCCTTCCGAACCCAGCACCAGGGCGCAGTCCATGCGGTAGTCCAGGGAGTCGTAGCTCTGGGGAGCACGCTCGTCCAGGCCGACAATCCACAGGTTCTTCGCCTTCAGGTCTTCGAGCGCGCGGGCGACGTTGGCAATGCGCGCAATGCGCAGGTGCTCGGACGCCCCGGCCGACGCCTTGGCCACCGTGGCGGTCACGCCCACGGCGCGCCGCTCGGGCAGCAGGACGCCGTCCGCTCCGGCCGCGTCCGCCGTGCGCAGGATAGCGCCCAGGTTGTGCGGGTCCTCCACGCCGTCCAGCACCACCACGAACGCATGCTTGCCCCGCCGCTCCGCCAGAACATCTTCCAGGTCGCAATACCGCTTGGATCCAGTCACCGCCACCACGCCCTGGTGCGCCGCCGTTTTTGCCAGGCGGTCAAGCTGGATTCGCGGCTCGAAGCGCACGGCCACGCCCGCCGACCGGCACTCCACGATCATCTGCTCGATGCGCGCATCGCGGCGCCCGCCCGCCACCATCACGTACTCGAAGCTGCGCCCCCGCGCCTTCAGCGCCTCCTCCACCGCGTGGATGCCGTAGATGACCGCCATCGGGACATTGTAATGGGCGAGGTTGGATGTGTGATGTTCGATGTGTGATGTTCGATGTGTGATGTCCGATGTGCGGTGTACGATGTTGTGCAGTCATATCGCACATCACACATCAGACATCACACATTGTTACACTCCATAGTTTGGAGGGAGATCTTGCACGACGTCTTCATTCTCTCCGCCGTACGCACGCCCATCGGCAAGTTCGGCGGCTCGCTGGCCTCGCTCACCGCGGCCGACATGGGCGTTGCGGCGGCGCGGGCAGCGTTACAGCGCGCCGGCGTGGCCGCCGAGCTGGTTGGCGAAACCATCTTCGGCAACGCCCGCCAGGCCGGAGGCGGCCCCAACGTCGCCCGCCAGATTTCCATTCGCAGCGGCGTTCCGCAGGAAGTCCCGGCCTACACCGTCAACCAGGCGTGCGCTTCCGGCATGAAGGCCGTGGCGCTGGGCCTCGAGGAAATCGCTCACGGCAACCTGGATTGCGTGCTCGCCGGCGGCACGGAGTCCATGTCGCGCCTGCCCTTCTACCTCGACGGCGCGCGTTGGGGCTACCGCCTCGGCCACCAGGAACTGGTGGACGGCATGTATCGCGACGGCTTCTTCTGTCCCATGGCCAAAATGTTGATGGGCGAAACCGCGGAGGTCCTGGCCGAACAGTACAAGATCTCGCGCGACGAGCAGGACCAGTTCGCGCTGCGTTCGCAACAACGCGCCCAAGCTGCCATCGCGGCGGGCCGGTTCCAGGCGGAGATCGCTCCCGTCACCCTCGAAAGCAAGAAAGGCCCGCAGGTTTTTGACCGCGACGAGCATCCTTTCCTGGGCGCGACGCTCGAAAAGATGGCCAAGCTTGCGCCCGTGTTTTCGAAAACCGGCACCATCACCGCCGCCAACTCCTCCGGCATCACCGACGGAGCCGCCGCTCTGGTGCTTGCCTCTGGCGATTTCGTGAAGCAGCACAACCTCAAGCCCCTGGCCCGCATACTGGCCGCAACCGCCGTCGGCGTGGATCCGCGCATCATGGGCATCGGCCCGGTGCCGGCCCTGCGCAAGATGGAAGAAAAGCACCGCCTGGCGCTCTCCGGCTTCGACCTCATCGAGCTCAACGAAGCCTTCGCCGCGCAAGTGCTGGCCTGCGACCGCGAACTGCACATGGACCCGGAGAAGCTCAACGTGAACGGAGGCGCCATCGCCCTCGGCCATCCCATCGGCTGCACCGGCGCGCGCATCACCGTCACCCTGCTGCACGAAATGCTGCGCCGCAAGGCCCGCAGGGGCGTGGCCACGCTCTGCGTCTCTGGCGGCATGGGCATGGCCCTGGCGCTGGAGACGGTCTGAGGCGCTTCGTTTCCTTGTATACTTTCCCCTTGCCGACTATGGCTCTTTCCGCCGTCATCGTAGACGACGAACAACTCGCCCGCGACGAGCTCGCCTTCCTGCTGAAGTCCATCGGCGACGTCGAAGTCGTGGCCCAGGGCAAGAACGGCCTGGAGGGCGTGAACCTCATCAAGGAGCACTCTCCCGACCTGGTCTTCCTCGACGTGCAGATGCCCGGCCTCGACGGCTTCGGCGTGCTCAAAAAGCTGATAGACCGCCGCGTCCCCTTGCCGCAGATCATCTTCGCCACCGCCTACGACCAGTACGCGGTGAAGGCCTTCGAAGTAAACGCGGTGGATTACCTGCTCAAGCCTTTCGATAAGAAGCGCGTCAGTCAGTCGGTGCAGCGCGCCCGCCGCAACCGCCAGTCCGACGCCGCGCCTGGCGAGCGCCTGGAAGCCCTGGTGCGCACGCTGGAAACGCCCAAACCGCCGCCCTCGCGCATTCTCCTCAAGTCCGCCGGCCGCCTCTACCTGGTGGACCAGAAGGACATCTGCTTCGCTTCCATCGAAGACGGCGTCATCACCGTGGCCACCCACACCATGGAAGGCCAGTCCAACTGCCGCACGCTCGAAGAATTGCTCGCCAGCCTCGACTCCAACCTCTTCTGGCGCGCCCACCGCTCGTATCTGGTGAACATCAACCGCATCAAGGAAGTCGTGCCCTGGTTCAAGAGCTCCTACCAGCTCCGCCTCGACGACCGCAAGCAGTCGGAAATCCCCGTCAGCCGCGCCCAGACCAAACGCCTAAGAGAGCTGTTCCGGCTGTAGAAAATTACCCAATTACCAAATTACCAATTCTCTTATCCGTACACTTCCCCTGCCGCCACCACCGTGTTCGCATGGATGGTCACCGTGTCTTCCACGCGGCGCGCGTAACCGCCGGCGCAGGTCACCATCACCGGGATGCCGCGCGCCCGGGCCACGCGAAACACCAACTCGTCGCGCCGCTTCAGGCCCTCGAGCGTCAGCCCCAGGCCCCCGAGCTGGTCTTCGCGGTAGGGATCGGCGCCCGCGATGTAGCAGATCAAATCCGGAGTGAACTGCCGCAGCCCGGAGCTGAGCGCGTTGTCCAGCCAGGCAAGGTACTCCTGGTCGCCGGTGCCGTCGGGCAGGTGGACGTCAATGGACGACGGCGGCTTCCACGCTGGATAGTTGCTCTGCTGGTGCAGCGAGATGGTGAAAACGTCGCCCGCCACGCCGGCTTGTGTGGAAGCGGGCGACCCGCCCGCAGGGCTCTCTTGTACTCCCAGCGTCACCGGCCCGAACGACGGCAGCAGCGCCGAAGATTCCGCCAACGATTCCGCCGACGATTCCGCCGCACCGCCGAAGATGGCTGCCGTGCCGTTGCCCTGATGGACGTCGCAGTCCACCGTCATGGCGCGCCGGATTTTTCCGTCCTTCTGCAACCGGCGGATGGCGATGGCCACGTCGTGAATCATGCAGAAGCCCTCCCCGTGCCCGGGGAAGGCATGATGAAATCCTCCGCCCAGGTTGAACGCCACACCGTCAACCAGCGCCCTCCCCGCCGCCAGGATCGAGCCTCCGGCCGCCATCCAGAAGGCGTGCACCAGTTCCGGCGAGTAGGGGATCTCCATCATCAGCTCTTCCCGCGGCGAGAGCGTGCCCGTCCTCAGCTTGCGGACGTACTCGGGCGTGTGCACCAG
>CAZXVY010000270.1:0-4142 GCA_964644115.1 uncultured Terriglobales bacterium | reverse complement strand
CAGCGCGGTGTAGCCCTGCAGGCGCAGCGCGCGTGAACCGGTGGTGGAGCCCAACTCAAACAGCAGGACGCCCAGCGCCGCCCAGCCCACGGCCACGCTCGGCGGGTGCAGCTCGTAATAGATCAGCAGCGCAACCATCAGCGATCCCGACCACGTCCAGACGGCGCGCAAGTGACGGGTAAGCGCGAGCTCTTTGACTTCGGCCCAGCGCGAAAGCGCGTAGGCCATTGCGGCCACTCCCGCCATGCTGATCAGGCGCAGCGAGACTCCGCGCCAGTCTTCCTCCACGCGAACGTTCACCAGCAGCACGCGCGCCACCGCGACCAGTGCCAGCGCCTGCCCTTGGAGCGGCAGATCGCGCCGCCCCCAGCCGCGGCCCAGCACCGCCAGGAGCAGCGCGTAGGCCATCCAGCCCACCGCCGTCCACGCGGCCGGCAGCTCGTAGTAAAGGAGCAGCGAAACCAGCAGCGATCCGGACCACGTCCAGACGGCGGGGAAGTGCCGGGTAAGCGCGAGGTCCTTGACTTCGGCCCAACGCGAAAGCGCGTAGACCATTGCGGCCACTCCCGCCATGCTCACCAGGCGCAGCGAGACTCCGCGCCAATCTTCCTCCACGCGAACGTTCACCAGCAACACACGCGCCACCGCGACCAGCGCCAGCGCCTGCCCTTCGAGCGGCAGATCGCGCCGGCCCCAGCCGCGACCCAGCACCACCAGCAGCAGCGCGAAGGCCATCCAGACCACCGCCGTCCACGCCGCCGGCAGCTCATACCACATCAGCGACGCCATCAGCACCGTGGCCGCCGTGGTATGGATGGCGGACAGATGGCGCGTCGCCTCGCTGCCCGGCACCGAACTCCAGCGCGAGTAAGCGTAAAGTCCCAGCGTCACCAGCAGGACGTTCACCAGCCGCAGCGTGACACTGGGATACGTTCCCGGGACGTCGCCCATCGTGACCAGCGTGCCCATGAACGTGGCCGCGGCCAGCAGGTTGCCCTGAAACGCGAAGTCCTTGCGCTGAAGCCCGGTCGCAGCCAGCCCCAGGACCAGCGCGAAGGCAGCCCAGTGCACCATCACCCACTGCTGGGGCATCTCCAGCGCGCTCAACACCACCACCAGCAGCGCCGCCGCCCAGGTGTGCGCGCCGCGCAGCAGGGAACTGCCCTCGGCGCGCGCCATTCCAATCAGCCTTGATGCCAGATACATCAGCAGGGCAACGATACCCACCGTAAGCATGCGGTGAGTCAGCCGGTCGTAGCTCGTCTCCAGTCCTAAGTTCACGATCAGCGCCCGCAGGAACGCGCTTCCACCCAGAACGGTGGCCTGCACCCGGAGCGCCGGAGAATCCAGCAGCAGCCCGCCCAGCGCCATGGCCGCTCCCAGCGCCGCCCAGGCCACCGCCGTCCAGCTTCCTGGCCACACCAGCCATGCGCCCAGCAGCGCCAGCAGACCTGCCCCGTAGGAGAACGCCTGCATGGAGACGCCGTCGAAGACGTGCTCGAACATCTCACTCCAGCGCCGTGCGATGAAGTGGGCATTCATGTAAAACACGAAGGTTGCCAGTCCAAACACAATTCCCAGATGCACTTCCGCGACGGGCAGCAAGCCGTCCATGATTCGCTCGCGGAACACCTGGGTGAAGTCCATTACGAGCATGTGCGCGGCCGTGAGCATGCCCGCCACCAGGCCGGCGCGGCGGAACACCACTTCCCGCAGCAGTACGCCGCACACCAGGAAGGCCTCGGCCTCCAGCAGCCAGAGCACGGTGACGTCGGAGCCCGAGTAGCGAAACGGAACGGCCGCCACCATCAGCGCCGCACCCAGCGTGGTCAGGGTGATGAACGCCGTGCGGCGGCGGCGGGTCACAGGAAGCTGGCCCAGCGCCAGCTCGATGGCGCCCACTCCCAGCAGCACGAAGAACGCCAGCTCCGGGCGCACCGACTGGTACTTCAGCACCGCCAGCAGCAGCCCGGTGTTGAGCAGCGCAGCCACCACGGAAACGTGCTCCGCCCCCTGCTCCGCAATCTTGCGCGCCACGTAGGAGAAGCGGAACAGCGCCCAGTAGAAGCACAGCAGCAGCGCGCTCGCCCAGAATTCGTCGAACTGGACCTTGTGCGCGCCCATGGGCTCGATAATCGGCCGCAGCCACAGGTAGTGGTTGATGTAGGTGGCCAGGATGCCGAACACTTCCAGCTCGAACCACTGCATGCGCCGCACAATCGCCACCAGGGCCGCAGCCAGCACCGCGCTGGCGGTAAGGCTGTAGACGGTGTCGTGGCTGAGCGTCACCGTGGAGAAGCCCAGCAACAGCGCCAGGCCGGTGACCACCTGCGAGCGGTAGCGCAGCGTGTGCGCCACCATGCCTGCGGCCACCATCAGCATCAGCACCAGGTCGGCGACCTGCGACTCGATAATGCGCGACGCCTCCACGTGATGCATGGCGTAGGTGGTGAAGAAGATGAGCGCCCAGCCGCCGCCCAGCGCCGAGCGAGCAAAGGTGCGGTAGCGTTCCCGTTTCTCCAGGAAGATTCCCAGCCCCAGCGTGCCCAGAGCCGTCAGGTAGCCCAGGACAATTTTTCCGCCCGGCGTGCCCCCGAACTGCCAGATCAGGAAGGAAACCACTCCGAAGACCAGGATCACGATTCCCAGCTTGTTCAGCCAGTTCCCGCCCAGGGTTTCTTCCAGGGTGGCGCGCTGGGCTTCAGCGGCCACTGAGGGAACAGGTGCAACTGGCGGTGCTGCGGCGCGAGCCATCGCTGGCTGGGGCGCGGGCGGCCGAGATGATGGCGGAGTTGGCGCAGGCGGCCGCCCTGGCGGCGGAATCTCCACGCGCGGAGGTTCGGGTTTTGCAGGCGCCACGGGAACTGGTGTCGGTGGCGGCGCTGGCTTCACCGGCGGCGTGGTTACAGGTGCCGGCGGAGTCGCAGCCGGAGTTGCAGCGACGGGCAGCACCGGCTTTACTTCCGGTGTGGATACGGGCGCGACTTTGGGCTGCGACGGTACAACCGGCGCTTCCCCGAGCCCAGTAGCCAACGGAGCCACCAGCGGAGCCACGGGCGCCTTGGGCGGCGCAATTTCGGCTCGACTCGGAACCACACCCGGCGGCGCAATTTCGGCACGCGCCGCAACCACTGCCGAGGGCGGAGTGGCCACGGGGGCCGCCGCAGCTTTCTCCGGCTCGCCGGCTGGGCGCGCCATTTCGCGGAGCTGCTTCAGCTCCTGCTCCGCGGCGTAGATGCGAGTGGTCAGATTGGAAAGATCCGCCGGCGAAACGCCGCGCAGCTGGGCTTCCAGATCCTGGATCCGGCGTTTCAGCGTGGCGAGCTCATCGCCCTGGTCGCTGAAACGGCGCATGCGCCAGTAAGCCATGCCCAGCAGGACGAACAGCACCCACACCGGCAGGCCGGCCTCGGCGCCCACCAGCACCAGGAACACGAAAACGAAAATGACAACGTCCAGAACCATACCTCTCCGATCCTGGAGCGCCATTCTGCGCCTATCGCCGGGGGATGTACACGGCCATTGTGATACTCGGGGGGTCTGTCACAGTTGGCCGCCAAACAGTTCAGCTGGCAGCCGCCGAGACGTAGCAAGAATGAGACGTAGCAGAGCTACGTCTCTACCGTGGTTGATGGTGGCTGTAGAGACGTTGCTTGCAACGTCTCCGGCTTGCTACGTCTCCGGATTGACACTCGGGAGGGCTACGCTTACCGCAACGCCTCTTCCGCTTCCGTCAGCCAGTCGGGCTTCTTGAGGACTTCGCGGGGGCGGGGGCCGTCGGCGGCGCCGACGATGCCGTCTTTTTCCATCAGGTCGATCAGGTGGGCGGCACGGCCGTAGCCGATGCGCAAGCGCCGCTGCAAGAGGGAAGTGGACGCTTTGCCGAACTCCACCACCAGACGCACGGCATCTTCGTAGAGCTCGTCGTGTTCGGTTTCGTCGGCGTCGTCGCCACCCGACTCGGCACGGGCGCTTTCTTCTTTGGCGGCTTGCAGGAATTGTTCGTTGTACTGGGCCGTGCCCTGGGCGCGCCAGAACTCGACCACGGAGGTAATTTCCTTCTCGGTGACATAGGGCGCGTGCAGCCGGTGGACGCGCGCCGAGCCAGCGGGCAGGTAGAGCATGTCGCCGCGCCCCAGCAG
>CAZXVY010000269.1:0-4166 GCA_964644115.1 uncultured Terriglobales bacterium | reverse complement strand
CTGGTGGTGGGCGTGAACGGCACCGGCAAGACCACCACCATCGGCAAGCTGGCGCACACGCTGCGCGCGGGCGGAAAAAGCGTGCTGCTGTGCGCCGCCGATACCTTTCGCGCCGCCGCCATCGAGCAACTGGAAATCTGGGCGGAGCGCACGGGCGCCGACCTCATCAAGACCAAACCCGGAGGCGATCCGTCGGCCGCACTCTACGACGCGCTCCAAGCCGCCAAGGCGCGCGGAACCCAATACGTCATCGTGGACACTGCCGGCCGGCTGCACACCAAGTCCAACCTGATGGCCGAGCTGGAAAAGATGCGACGCACGGCCCAGCGCCTGGTCCCGGGCGCTCCTCATGAGACGCTGCTGGTAATGGACGCCACCACCGGACAAAACGGCCTGCAACAAGCGCGGCAATTTACCCAGGCGGCAGGAGTCACAGGGATCGTGCTCACCAAACTCGATGGCACGGCCAAGGGCGGCGTGGTGGTAGCTATCTGCCGCGAGCTGGGGCTGCCGGTGCGCTACGTCGGCGTCGGGGAAAAGGCTGCGGATCTGCTGCCCTTCGATGCGGAAAAGTTCGTGGAGTCGCTGTTCGCCTAGGCTACTGCGGGCCGGGCTGGACCGCCGCCAGCCGGTGATATTCGGCGCGCGCGCCGCGGAACAGCGCCACCATGGCCTTCAGCACCAGCCTCACCACCAGTACGGTGGCCACCAGCAACGCCATCACCAGTGCCGCGGCCAGGTAAGGATGGGTCACCGCGAACCACATCAGGGCAATGGCCGCGGCGTCTTCGATCAAGCTCAGGCCGATGTTGGAAACGGGTTCGGGCGAGGCCGTCACCGCGGTGCGCACCGCCATCTTGCCGCCGTGGGCGGCCAGCGCGATGCCGCCGCCTACGGCCGCCGCCAGCATCTGCTCCTGGGGGGAGAGCTGCGCCGTGGCCAACCAGGAAAGCAGCGCCGCCACCGGCACGCGCACGAAGGTCTGCAGCGCGTTCCAGATGAGGTCGAAGGCGGGAATCTTGTCGGCGAAGAACTCAATAACGAACATCACCGCGCACACGCCGATTACCCAGTCGCTCTGCAGCAGCGCCAGCGAAGGGGGCAGGGAGAGCGCCTCGAACCGCCCCAGCAGGCCGAGCGTGGCCACGGCCGCGTAGACGTTCAGCCCGGCGGCAAAACTGCCTGCCACCACGATGGCGATGGCCGTCTGTTCGCTGAAGCCCTGCATAACTCCTGCCTCTCAGGGAGAGTGTAACTCCATTTCGACCATTGCCTGCATCCTTGACGATTGAATCATTGACGATTGGCCCGGTCCCGCGAAGTGCAAAGGCCGGGCTACACCGGCCGAGTGGGTCAGGCTTGTGGATAGAACAGCCGGATCAACCAGAACGTAACGGCGGAAATGGTGGCGGAAACCGGGATGGTGAAGGCCCAGGCCCAGACGATGCGTCGAGCCACACCCCACCGCACCGCAGAAAGCCGGTGCACCGCACCCACTCCCACGATGGCGCCGGTGATGGTGTGCGTGGTGCTCACTGGGATGCCGGCCAGAGCGGTACCGAAGAGGGTAAAGGCGCCGGCGGTTTCTGCACAAAAGCCGCCCACCGGCTTCAACTTGGTGATCTTCGAGCCCATAGTGTGCACAATGCGCCATCCGCCGAAGTAGGTTCCCAGCGCGATGGCAAGGTGGGCGGAGAGAATGATGGGCCAGTGGTAGGCTCCCCAGTCCCCGAGCATTTCCTGCTTGGTGAGGAAGCCTCCGGTAAACATGGCGCCGGCGATGATGCCCATGGTCTTTTGGGCGTCGTTGCCGCCGTGGCCCAGGCTGTAGGCGGCGGCAGAGAGGAGCTGCAGTCGGCGAAACCAACTGTCCACCTGCCGGGGCGCCTGGTTGCGGGCCAGCCAGTGGACCGCCACCATGAGCGCCAAGCCGACGATCAGCCCAATGAACGGGGCCAGCACGATGAAGATCAGCGTCTTGTACCAGCCCGCGACAATGACCACGCTGAATCCGGAGCGCGCCACGGCAGCGCCGGCGTAGCCGCCGATGAGGGCGTGCGAGGACGAGGTGGGCAGGCCCCACAACCAGGTGACCAGGTCCCAGACAATGGCGCCGAGCAGACCGGCAAGGATGACGGACTGCGTCACCTCGTCCAGGCGCAGCATGCCCTTGCCGATGGTCTTGGCCACCGCCGTCCCCAGGAAAAAAGCTGCGGCGAAGTTGAAGAACGCCGCCCAGACCACCGCCAGCTTGGGCGAGAGCACGCGGGTGGAAACCACGGTGGCGATGCTGTTGGCGGCATCGTGGAAGCCGTTAATAAAGTCAAAGACGAGGGCGGTAGCCACGGTGACCAGGACGAGAATGGTGCCGATCTCCACCGGCTACACGGCCTCCGTGGGCTGGCGATTCATGGGCAAGGAACCCAGCTAAGCGCTCTTCAAGACCACGCTTTCCAGGACGTTGGCCACATCTTCGGCCTTGTCGGTGGCGGTCTCCAGCAACTCGTAAAGCTCTTTCATTTTGATGAGCGTGATGGGGTCGCGCTCCACCTCGAAGAGTTGGGCGATGGAGATGCGGGCGATGCGGTCGCCTTCGTTCTCCAGGCGGTTGATCTCCACGCAGTAGTCGAGCAGGTGGTCGTGCTTCTCCAGCATGGCCACGGCCTTGGCGATCTGCTCGCATTGCCTCACCACCACTCCGGCCAGCGCGGCCGCCTCGGGCGGCGCCCCGCTGATCTTGTAAATCACCAGGCTCTCGGCGGCCGCATTCACGAAGTCCAGAACGTCGTCCATGGAGGAGGCCAGGCGGTGGATGTCTTCGCGATCGAAGGGAGTGATAAAGGTCTGGTTGAGCTTGACCAGGATCTGATGAGTCATGTCGTCGCCGCGGTGCTCAATGTCCTTCAGCTTTTGCACTCGCGCTTCCACGTCCTTGAAGTCGGCCAGGATCTGCTCCATCAGCCGGGCGCCTTCGATGAGGTTGCCGGACATCTCCGCGAACATCTCGAAGAACTTGGTCTCTTTGGGAATCAGGCGAACCATGGCTGACTTTTTCCGTTATCTCCCTGATGTAAGGTCAGTTCCGGCGCTCCCTAAACGAACGCCGCTGGAGGCTAAGGGCGGGATTCTATAGGCCGCTGCCCGGCCCGTCAACATGCCGCCGACTGCTTCAGCAGAGCGGCCTCGGCAACTAACTCGCCAACTAGAAAGGGCCGCCCTTGCGGGCGGCCCTGTGGATCAACCGGTGAATTTACAAAGTGGACTCGATCTCGAAGCCCCAAGCCTGGAGCAGAGGCTCCGGGATGTACTTGGAGTTCTTGTTCTTGCGCGCCCACTCGCGCAGACGGAGCGAACGCAGGTACTGGTCGGGCTGCAGCTTGAACTCCTTCACAGCCTGCTCGAACGACGTGACGGTGGGAACAATCGGGCCAATCGGCTCCGGCTTGCCCCAGTTGGGATTTCCACGACGCTTTGCCATTAGTTTGTCAGTTCCTCGTTAGTATTTGATTCCGAAGAAGTAAACTCTCACCACTTGATTGGACGCACTGGCTCTGAATGACGATTCAACTCTCTACTAAGACAGGCACTCCCCTTCGACAGCCGACTCTTTCTTGATCCTGGGAAGCTACGATTCTAGCGCAATTTCAGGCAAATTTCAACTCCAAAATTTGGGCCGACCGCCCCGATATTTACGCTAACGTATTGATTTAGTGACGCTTAACTATAGGCTATGGAAAACCGGTAGGAAATTCTTACTGGCTCTGTCAAATTGGGTTTACGGGCCCAAAAAACCGCCCAGCCTTTTCGACCGTCGGGGATAGCCAGGGATGTTTTGAGGGTTCTCGCCGGCTGCTCCAACCATTTCGGCGACGGGCACGCCGCCTTCTTTCTTTTTGGGCTTAAGGAGAAACGCGAGAGGCGAGAAAGCGCTGGCTGGTGCCCGGGGACGGATTCGAACCGTCACGTCCCTTTCAGGACCCGGGATTTTAAGTCCCGTGCGTCTGCCATTTCGCCACCCGGGCAAAGGGAAGCGTATGGAAGGGATTGTACTGCCAACCGTCGCCAGGCGGCAGCTCTCTGCGGCCCCGCATGCCGGGAAGTCTGGGCATTACCCGGCTCCGGTATTACACTGTTGCCCCACAGACGGCGTAGCACGCGCTCCAGCC
>CAZXVY010000268.1:3386-4218 GCA_964644115.1 uncultured Terriglobales bacterium | reverse complement strand
GCAGATGGACGATTCCCCACTGCCTGCCCGAGGAGCAGCTACTCCGCCCTCTGCGGCTGAGGCAGTAGACCTTCGCTTCGCCGCCCCTCCAACCTCTGTGCCTCTGTGTCTCTGTGGCGATTATTTGTCGTTTTTGGCGTCCAGCACTTCGCGGACTTTCTGCGCCAGGTCCACCGGGCGGAAGGGCTTGGAAAGCAGGAACGTCCCCGGGTCGAGGACGCCGTGGTGCACGATGGCGTTGCCGGTGTAGCCGGAGACGAAGAGCACGCGCACGTCAGGCCGCAGCGCGACAAGCTGGTCAGCCAGGTCGCGGCCGCCCATGCCGGGCATGACCACGTCCGTGATCAACAAATGGATTGGTTCGGCATACTCGCGGCACAGGCTCAGGGCTTCCACTCCGTTGGGCGCTTCCAGCACGGTGTAGCCCCGCTCCCGCAGGCAGTGCGCGGCCAGCTTGCGGACCGACTCCTCATCCTCCACCAGCAGGACCGTCTCCTGCCCGCGCAGCGACGCGGCCGGAACTCTGGCTGCGACGGGCTCGGACTCGATGGGCTCCCGGGCGCACGGCAGGTAGATCTTGAACGTAGTTCCCTTCCCCACTTCGCTGTAGACCCAGATGTAGCCGCCGCTCTGCTTCACGATGCCGTACACGGTGGCGAGACCGAGCCCGGTACCCTTGCCCTTCTCCTTGGTGGTGAAGAAGGGCTCGAAGATGCGGGCCTGGGTTTCAGCGTCCATGCCGGTGCCGTTGTCGGTCATCGCGAGCATCACGTAGGAGCCGGCGGGCATGGTCACATGACGGGTTACCTGTGTGGCATCGATCTCCACGGTG
>CAZXVY010000268.1:0-3376 GCA_964644115.1 uncultured Terriglobales bacterium | reverse complement strand
TCCACGGTGGCGGTCTCGATGGTCAGGCGCCCGCCGCGAGGCATGGCGTCGCGTGCGTTCACCGCCAGGTTCATGATCACCTGTTCCATCTGCGCGGCATCGGCCTTCACCGGAGTGGGTGAGTGGTCGGGCTCGAGCCGTAGCTCGATGTCTTCCCCAATCAGACGGCGGAGCATCTTGTAGTTTTCGATGACCACGGCGTTAAGGTCGAAGACCTTGAGCTCGAGCACCTGCTTGCGGCTGAAGGCCACGAGCTGGCGGGTGAGCGCGGCGGCGCGGTCGGCGGCCTTGCGGACCTCCTGCAAGTACTTGCGCGGGGGACCTTCGGCCGGGATGGAGTCCTGCAGCAGGTCGCTGTAGCCGAGGATGATGGCCAACAGGTTATTGAAGTCGTGGGCCACGCCGCCCGCCAGCCGTCCAATCGCTTCCATTTTCTGCGCCTGCAGGAGCTGCGCTTCGAGCAGCCGGTGTTCGGAAACGTCGCGCATCACGGCCACCAGACAGCGCTGGCCGGCCAGTTCGATCATCTCCGCCGAGAGCGATCCGCTGCGCTGCGCACCCTCCTTGTTGCGATAACGCAGTTCCATGTCTCGCACGGCGCCCAGCATGCGAATCTGTGCGTTCATGTGCTCGCGGTCGACAGGGTCGGTCCAGAGGTTGAGTTCAGTCACGGTGCGGCCTATCACTTCGTCGCGCTCGTAGCCCGTCAGGCGCAGGAAGCTGTCGTTCACTTCCACGTAACGGCCTTCGTCGAGCGTGCTGATGCTGATGGCGTCGGGCGTGGCCCGGAAGGCTTTGGCAAACTTTTCCTCGGCGCGGATCAGGGAATCCTCCAGACGCTTGCGCTCGGTAATGTCGAAGGCCAATCCCAGAGTGCCCACCACGTGGCCGCGGGCGTCGCACAACGGCTCGGCATGCGCGTGATACCAGCGCCCGCCCCACTCCAGCTCGTAGGTGACGGCCTCGCCGGTGAGTGCGTCCAGGTGCGCCGACGTAACCATGGACCGCGGGTCGCCGGTCTGAAAGATCTCTGAGAGCGATCGCCCCATGAAGTCTGCCGCACCCAGATCCAGGCCGGGCAGGCCGGAGCCCACGGCCGACGTGAGTCGCAGCTCCGGATCGGTGGCCCACAGTGCGCCGGGAAGCTGCGCCAGCAGCAGGCGAAGCCCGGATTCGGCGTGCAGCCGGGCATCCAGGCTGGTGGTTACGGCGCGCGGGCGCCCCGCTGGCTGCTCCAGCCGGTAGGAGGAGATCTTCACCGCAAGCGTGGGAAATTCGTCCGCAGACTTCGGCCGTACCGCGCGCACGATCAGGCCGCCACAGGAGACGCTCGCGCCTTCGCGGCCGGAAAACGACATGGGCAGGAGAAACGTGAACTCCACCGGAGTTGCAGGATCGAGCACCTCGGGTGCGCGGAACAATATGCCCGAGCGGCTGATGTTCTCCGTGGTGCCTTCGTTCCAGAAGATGTCTCCGGCTCGGCGGTAGCGCAAGGGCATGCGCAGCGCGTAGCGCGGCGCGCGCGCTGAGCCGCCTTCCTCGGGTGTGAAGCGTGCCATGGCGAAGATTCCTTTCCAAAACTATGGATTTCGTTCGCCTAGCCACCAGCCCTGGAGACCGGAGGGTACATCAACAGTATGAAGGGCTTGCAGGTGAAAGAAAACATCACGAAAGGGAGGGAAAAGGGGTGTACCAGAGTAACCAGGGGGTAACCAGGGGGAAGCCCTGTAGAGACGTACCTGGCTGCGTCTCCGCGGAGACGTTGCCAGCAACGCCTCTACGGCTTTGGGTAGCGGAAGCGGTAGCCCGCTGCCGGACGCCCGGATTCGTGCCGGGTGTTGTAGTTGAGCAGATAGTCGAGCGAACTCGGGTCGGTGGGATAAGCCATGGTCTCGGGATACGGATAGCTGCCCATCGAATGAAAGGGCAGGGGAGCAACCGTAAGGCCGTGGGCTTCGTAAAAGTCCATGTCCTTGGTAAAACCGTCGGCGTAGAAGAAGTAGTCGCGCCTCCAGCCCTGGGGCAGCGGCGGCAGTGCGACGGGGTCGAAGTCGAGCGCGATCTCATCGCCCGATCCCAGGATGACGAACTTGTCCTCGGGCGCGCGCAGCAGCTCGCGCACGTCGCCATAGCGCGTGTAAGTGCCAGGGTGGCGCGTGTAGGGCCCGGTGCGGCTCACTTCGTGGTAGCGGAAGTCGAGGTCGCTGGGCGGCGCGCCCTCCACCATGCGCGGATACCCCAGGAAGCCCAGCTCGGCATCGGCCAGCGGCACTTCGTGCAGGCGCACGGGGGATGGCTCGGAAGTGCGGTCAATTAGCACCTGGTCCCAGAAAATTTTCAGATTGGTCACGATGCGGATGCGGCGCGTGCCCGCGGGCAGGCGCCCGCTGAGGTCGGTGACCATGGTGCGGGCAAGGCCGGCGGGAAATCCCATCTCGTCCAGGGTGCGCACCCAGCGTCCCCTCGCGTCCTGCGCTTCGATGAAGGGCACGATGGCGCGAACACCCGCCTGGTCCGCGGCGTACACCGAAGTCGCGGTGAAGTACTCGATGAAGCCGTGCAGGAGGAGGCGCAGCGGCCCGTCTTGGTAGGGTTCACCCAGGTCCAGTTCGAGGTAATGCTGCTCGGCGAAACCTTTGAACGCGAGATCGCGGAAGCCGGTAACGTACCGCCGGTCGCGGTGCAGCACCTCGGAGAGAACGCTGCGCCCGCGCTCGTCCCATGCGCCCCGCGGCGGCTGCGCGTCGCGGCTGGAGACCACCTCGAAGGGCACGAACGGCGGGCCAATGCGGAAGTGCTCGAGAGGGTACACATCGGAATCCCGCGGGTGGTCCACCGCCATGAGGCGAACCTGGTCGAGGTAGATGGTCTCTTCCATGGGCTCGACGAAGCGGAAGCTCAGGTGACCGTTGCGCGGCTTCAGCATTTCGCCCGAGACCTTCAGGTACTCCGTAGGATCGGATGTGTTGCGCACGCCCGGGCCCACCCAGTGCCCGACGATGCCCGCGCCAATCATGTCGCTGACGAACTCGTAGCGCTCCCCATTCCACGCGAACAGAACGGGACACGAACTGCCGCGGCGGTCAATTTCGTCGAGGGCATGCGAACGGCGGCGCGCGAGCTGGAGTTCGTCCTGGATGACGCCCGTGGGCCACAGCACGCGCACCACGTCGGCCTCGCGCGCGCGATAAAGTCCGGCGAGGATTTCCGGCGCGCTTTGCCCCAGATATCCGGATGCGCCCGGCACTTCCCACTTCTGCCACTGGCGTCCGGCGAAGACCTCAACCTTGGCGCCAATGGCGCTCTTGTTGTCGTTGAGGTCGCGCAGCGCAATCCGCAACCAGGAGTTGCGATTGCCGCCGTCGTTGCGCAGAAG
>CAZXVY010000267.1:0-4232 GCA_964644115.1 uncultured Terriglobales bacterium | reverse complement strand
CGCAGACCGGCATCGTGCTGCCGCGGTTGTAGCGACGGGTGACCGCCTGAGACGTTGCAGGCAACGTCTCTACGCGGAACCGGAGACGTTGCAAGCAACGTCTCTACGGGGAGGTGCGCGGAGGCTAGCGGTTGCCGGGCTCGGGGCCGGTTTCCGCCTGCTTGTAGATGTACTTGATGCTGGGCTTGTAGAGGAGCAGGTTGGGTTGGCCGTCGGTGCGAGTTACCTTGAGGCACTGGCGGTCGTACCAGTCCAGCAGTCCGTGGATTTCCTCTCCATCCTTGAGCACGAAGACCAGCGGGATACGGGCCTGCATCTGCTTCTGATAGTAAAAATTCTCCGCATGGGTCTGCTCAGGAGGGGCCGGCTTCCTGGCGGGAGCAGCGGAGCGCGCGGCTTGCGGAGCGCGCGGCAGCACGGGGGTCACGGCATGCAGCCGGCCGGCGTCCAGCGGGCGGGGAAGGGAGGGCCGGATGAGCTTGCGGTTGCCGAAGCCTTCTGCGTCCTGGGCGCGCGGCGCAGTTCCCGCATCCAGTTCGTCCTTGCGCATTCCTGCCACCTCAGGCTCCGAGGCCCGCAGCAACGCAGCAAGGCAACGACCGGCCGGTGGTCAGCCTTCCACAATCTTCCTTGGGAAATGGAGCGGAAGCTGGAAGTTGAGCGGGGCCGGTCCACAATCGCGCTGCGTGGTGTGGGCCTTCAGATGTTGGGGTAAAAGCTAGCACAGGCGGCGCGGGCCTGACAATCCCAGCCGGCGCCGCGACCTCAGCCGGGGCTTCCCGAACTGGTTCCCAGGCTGAGTCCTGGGGGCCGATCTGGCTGGATTTCTGCCCGGCGGAGGGTTAATAATCGGCGGATGGGGTGGGTGCCCCGGGCGGAATTTATTACGGCCCCGTATGTACAACTTAATGCTGGCTTTTTGCCCGGCAGATGTGGTATTACATCGGGCCACAAATTGGGGTCCGGAGTCTCGGGCTTGCACCCCATGCGCACGGTTTCGAGGTCTGCTTTCGGTGTCCCGCGCCCGCGGGTGGTTGAGGGAAAGTTTTTTTCATTCATGAACTGCGACGGGAATGATTCTCGCATTTTGGGGCTTCGCTAGATCGCGAGGAGGCGACATGAAAACACTGGCTCGGCTTTTGGTTTCCCTGGGAGTGCTGCTGCTGGCAGCGAGCGCGTGGGCGGCCACGCAGAACGCCGTGGTCTACGGCACGGTGTACGACGCGGCAGGCAATCCCATGCCCGGGGTGTCGGTGGCGCTGGAGAACCCGGCGCTGGGGTTTTCGCGCACCGGCATCACCGGCTCGGACGGCTCCTACAACTTCGCCGAGGTGCCTCCGGCGGACGACTACAAGCTCACCGCCAGCAAGGACGGCAAGACGCTGGACATCCGCGCCGGCATCGCGGTGAACGTGGGCGATGAGCGCGTGATCCTGCCTCCGTTGAAGGAGCAGGCGGCGGCGGCCGCGGGCGGCCAGGTACAGGCGCAGAGCGTGTCGGGGCAGGCGGTTTCCAACGACACGGTGAGCACCACCATCGGCGGCGTGATCACCGGCGACCAGTTGCGCTCGCTGCCCCTGTACAACCGGAACTTCCTGGTGCTGGGCCTGCTGACTCCCAACGTGCGCGACACCGAGGCGAGTTCGGAACTGGCGGGAGCGTCGTTCAGCATCTCGGGCACGCGTCCCTCGACCAATAACTTCCTGCTGGACGGCGCGGAGAACGTGGCCTCCAGCTCCAACCAAGCCATTCCGTTTGTAGTGAACGATGCGGTGCAGGAATTCCGGGTGACGTCTTCGACGGCGTCGGCGGAGTTCGGACGCGGCCAGGGCGGCGTGGTGAACATCGTAACCCGGCGCGGCGGAAACGCGGTGCACGGCAGCGCCTTCGGCTATTTCGGCATGGACTCGCTGAATGCCAACAGCCCGCTGTCGGTGTACAACGGCGGCACCTTTGACCAGGGGGCGGCGTACGCGGGTGACCCCGCGACGACCGGCTTCGAGTCCTTCCCGCTGACCTACAACTCCTTTGTCTCCAGCGCGGAGATTCTGGGCTATTGCACGGATTCGATTGATCCCACGAACGCGGTGGGGTCCGTGGTCTGCAACAATTTCGGGACGGGTGAGAATACCCGCTTCAATCCCGACGCCATCCGGGCGGCCAACGACCGCCGTGACCGGCCGTTTTCTTCGCAACAGTTCGGCGTGAACCTGGGCGGGGCTTTGATCAAGGACAAGTGGTTCGGGTTCCTGAGCTATGAAGGCACGCGCATTGACAATCCCAACCCGGTGTTGGAGCGCGTCCCCAGCACCTTTGACCGCACCTACGATCCCTATGGCACCGGCACTTTCAATTTCCTTGCGACTGATGCCAACTACGTCGTGGGGCAGAATGTGCTGGCGTTGTATCCCCAGTCGAACGTAGTGGCGGTGCCGGGTGTGCTGGAGTATTTCCGCGGCGAGGCGCCGAACTACACCAACGTACACAACATCATCCTGCGCAGCGACTACCAGGCCTCGGACCACGATTCCTGGGGCGTGCGCTACGTGGGCCAGAAGCTGGACCAGTTGCACGACGCCACCCTGCCGGCGACGGGCAGCTATCCGGGGAACGGGGCCTTCCGCGACGCCCTCAACCAGAACCTGGTGATCAGCTACTCGCACAGCTTTTCGCCCACGGTGATCAACGAATTCCGAGTGGGGTTCAACCGCTTCAACGTGGAGGAGAAGGCGCAGGACCGGTTGTTCGACGCCAGCGCCCTGGGTTTCGGCAGAAGCGAGATGCCCACGTTTTTCCTGACCGGGATCGATCCCCAGGCGAGCGGACAGATTCCCTTCGTTTCCGGCGCTTTTACCCTGTGGGTGGACTGCTGCAACCTGTTCCCCACGCTCGACTACCAGTTCCCCATGGCGCGCCTGGGAGCGCCGCTGGGGGCACCCACCGACCGGCGCGACACCACCCTGTTCGCCTCGGATAGCGTGTCCTTCTCCGTGGGCAAGCATTCCTTGCGGCTGGGCGGCGAATTCCGCCATCTGCGCAACGATCTGCTGAACGAAGCCTTCCGCCGGGGCTTCGTTTACTCCTCCAATAGCGGAGAATTCACCGGCAACAGTGAGGACTGCAACGAAGCCTGCATCGGCGGCTTCGGCTTTGGCGGCCCGGGCGGCGCCTTTTCCGCGCCCTCGTTCGATTTCGGGCAGTTTGTGAAGGATCCCTACCAGGGCAAGTTCAAATCCTGGGCCACGGCCGGCTACCTGCAGGATACCTGGCGCTTCCATCCCCGCTGGACGCTGAACTTCGGCGTGCGCTACGAATACTTCTCGCCCATCAAGGAGCGCGACGACCGCTTGTGGAACTACGATCCGGCCGCCAACGGCCTGGTGCAGCAGGGCCGCGGCGGTCCGGTGATGGATCCGTACGGCAATACTTGCGGGACCGCCTCGGGCATTTATGAGTCAGTTCCGGCAGCCAACAACTTCCCGGCGCTGGGGAACTTTTTCACCGGGAACTTCTTGCTGGTCGCGCCCCAAGGGTGGAACTGCACGGGAACGGGAAATGGAGAGATCGTCAATTCCGACCGCAACAACTTAGCGCCGCGGGGCGGCATGGCCTGGGACATGTTTGGCGACGGCAAAACGGTATTGCGCTTCGGCATTGGCTTGTACTACGACCAGTTGCCCGCCAGCAGCGTTACTCCCTTGATGTTCAACCGTCCGATGAGCGACCCCAATGCCATCTTCGGCCGGACGCAGGACTTCTTCGGTTTTAGTTTCGCCCGCTGCCCCAACTTCGCTTTCCAGTGCGGCTTTGGCAACACCATGCTCGACCCGGCGGTGCAAGCGGCGACGTTTTTTGACGCCTTCACGCTCAACTTCCCCAACAGCTTCTACTCGGCGGCGAAGCAGCCCTTTGGGGTCACGGCGCGCGACACCGCCCATTCCAACACTCCCTACACCCGCCAGATCAGCGCCGGCATCCAGCAGCAGGTGAACAATCACCTGACCTTTGAAGTGGGCTACATAGGCACGTCGGGTAAGCAGTTGCCGGTGATCTACAACAGCAACTTCACCAAAGAATGGGACGTGGTGAACAACCCGTTCGAGGACAACTTTGCCTTTACGCCCATCTTCACCATGACCAACCAGGGAGATTCGAGCTATCACTCGATGATGGTGCGGGTGCGGGCGGCCGACTGGCACGGGTTGCGCATGAACACGGCCTACAGCATGTCC
>CAZXVY010000266.1:0-4260 GCA_964644115.1 uncultured Terriglobales bacterium | reverse complement strand
GTCCAGGGGCGGGACATCGTGCTGCTGGCCGTGAAACCGCAGAACATGGACCGGGTGGCGCGCGAGATCGCCTCCGTGGTCACGCCGCAACAACTGGTCATCACCGTAGCTGCTTCGGTGACCACCGCCTATGTCGAGGAACGTATGGGCGCCGGCGTCCCGGTGGTGCGCGCCATGCCCAACACGCCGTGCGTCCTCAACGCCGGCATGACGGTGCTGTGCGGCGGCCGCCACGCCAACCCGCAACATCTGGCGATGGCCGAAGCCGTCTTCAAATGTGTCGGCGAAACTGTTTTTCTCGACGAGGCGTTGATGGACGGCGTTACCGGACTCTCCGCCAGCGGCCCGGCGTACCTCTACGTGGTCATCGAGTCCCTGGCCGAGGCAGGAGTCAAGCTGGGCATCCCGCGTGAAGTCGCCACGCTGCTGGCGGCGCAGACCATGCTGGGCTCGGCGCGCATGGTCCTCGAATCCAAAGCCCACCCGGCCATGCTCAAGGACGCGGTCACCACGCCCGCTGGCTGCACCATTGACGGCCTGCTGGAACTGGAGGAAGGCAAGCTGCGGGTTACTCTCATCAAGGCGGTGGTGCGCGCCGCCGAGAGAGCGAAGGAACTCGTCCACGGGAAGTGACCATCGTCAATTTACAGTTCCGCCGCATCTTCCGTATTATCGAATCCTGAACACATGGCGTCCGTCCTCGAGCTGGACCGCTCCGCGCGCAAGACCACCGTCCGGCGTCACCAGAAGTTCCGTGGCCGCTGGCTGGAGGGCGAGCGCGACCTGCTGGTTTACCTTCCTCCCGGCTACGAAGAAAGCCCGCGGCGCCGCTACCCTGTCTTTTACCTGCAGGACGGGCAGAACCTGTTTGATCCGGCAACCGCCTTCATTCGCGGCCGCGACTGGCGCGCCGACGTAACCGCCGACCGGCTTATCCGCGCGCGCGCCATCGAGCCGCTGATCTTGGTGGGCATCGAGCACGGCGGCGAGCGACGCCTGGACGAGTTCACGCCCACCGCAGACCGCCGCCGTGGCGGTGGCGGCAAAGCCGACCTCTATGGACGCGCGCTGGTGGAGGAAATCATTCCCTTCATCAACTTCCACTACCGCGCCCGCGCCGGCCGCGAGCACGTTGCCTTGGGCGGGTCGTCGCTGGGCGGACTGGCTTCGCTCTATCTCGGACTCAAATATCCGCGCGTCTTCGGCATGCTGGCCGTGCTGTCGCCTTCGGTGTGGTGGGATGACAGGGTGATTCTCAAGCACGTGGCCGGCCTGCGCTCCCGGCCGCAAACCAGCATCTGGCTCGACTCCGGCACCCTCGAAGGCGACCAGGAACTGGTTCACATCAGGCAACTGCGCGATGCCCTGGCGCGCAAGGGCTGGGTCACGGGCGAAGACCTGCACTACGCCGAAGTCCGCGGCGCCCGCCACGAGGAACGCGCCTGGGGCAGGCGCTTCGGCGCCGTGCTGCGCTACCTGTTTCCGCGATAGGAAGCACTACAGCACTTGGCCATCAGCAGTAGGCAAACATTCCGAGCGAAGCGAGGAATCCCTACCCTTCAGCAACCGCTGCAATAGGGATTCCTCGCTTCGCTCGGAATGTAAAAGTCTACTGCCTGCGCTACACTTCTGCCCCTCATGCCCGATTCCCGCCCACTCACCGTGTTGTGCCTGGCCAGTTGGGAAAAGGGCGAAGTCTTTCTGCGCGAGTGCAAGCGCCAGGGCGCGAAGGTGCTGCTGCTCACCGTGCCGCAGCTGAAAGATGCCGCCTGGCCGCGCGACGCCATCGAGGAAATTTTCTATATCGAGCCTTCCGAGCACGGGCAGATGAACCGCGACGACCTGATCAAGGGCGTGAGCTTTCTCCACCGCACGCGCCACATCGACCGCGTCGTCGCCCTCGACGACTTCGACGTGGAGACCGCGGCCGCCCTGCGCGAGCACCTGCGCGTCCCCGGCATGGGCGACACCACCGCGCGCTACTTCCGCGACAAGCTGGCCATGCGCTTCAAGGCCAGGAGCGCCGGCGTCCCCGTCCCCGAGTTCGTGCCCGTGCTGCACTACGAGACCATCGCCAAATATCTGGAACGCGTGCCCGGCCCGTGGCTGCTCAAGCCTCGGGGCGAGGCCTCCGCCATCGGCATCAAGAAGATCGAGCAACCTCCCGACCTGTGGCCCATTCTCGAGCAGCTCGGCGACCGCCAGTCCTTCTACGTCCTGGAACGCTTCCTCCCCGGCGAGATCTACCACGTGGACTCCATCGTCTCCGAGCGTGAAGTGGTGTTTGCGGTGCCGCACAAATATCTGCGCGCACCCATGGAGGTCTCACATCACGGCGGCGTTTCCGGAACCCGCAACCTGCCACTCAAGTCGGAGGACGCCAAAGCGCTGCTGGAGATCAACCGCGGCCTGCTGGCCGCGCTGGGCAAAGTGCGCGGCGTGGCCCATAGCGAATTTATCAAGGCGAAAGAGGATGGCCGCTTCTACTTCATGGAAACTTCAGCGCGCGTGGGCGGCGCCCACACCGTCGAGGTAGTCGAAGCCGCTACCGGAGTGAACCTCTGGGCCGAGTGGGCGAAGATTGAGATTGACCGGGGCAAGCCTCCCTACGCGCTGCCCAGCAAGCGCTACGAGTACGCCGGCATCGCCATCTGTCTTGCCCGCCAGGACACTGCCGACACCTCCGCCTACACCGACCCAGAAATCGTCTGGCGCATGGCCAAGAAGAACCACGTGGGCCTCATCGTGCGCTCGAAGTCGCCCGAGCGCGTCGAGCACCTGCTGGCCGAATACACTCGCCGCTTCCAGCACGACTTCCTCGCCGTCGAAGCGCTCCCGGGAAAGCCCTGGCATTAGGCGATTGACGATTCCCCCATTTGATCATTGCCGATTGACGAGAGCTGGCACGCGTGTGCAATCGTCAATGAATCAATCGTCAATCCCGCTACAATCTCCCCGTGCACCTCGATGACACCATTGTTGCCATTTCCACGCCGCCCGGGCGCGGCGGCATCGGGGTGGTGCGGCTCTCGGGGCCGGAGGCGCGGTCCATCGTCGCGCCGATGCTGCGGTTGAAACGCGACCTCGAGCCCGGCAACGCCGTCTACGGCGAACTTATCGAACCGCCAACCGGCGAACGGCTGGACGAAGTGGTAGTGACCTTCTTCGCCAAGCCGCACTCCTACACCACCGACGACGTGGTGGAAATCTCCACGCACGGCGCGCCCGTCATCCTGCGGCACGTGGTGGAAATAGCCGTGGAGCGCGGCGCCCGCCTGGCCGAGCCCGGCGAGTTCACCCTGCGGGCTTTCCTGAACGGACGGCTCGACCTTACCCAGGCCGAGGCGGTGCGCGATCTGATCGATTCCCAGACCCTCCACCAGGCCAAGGTGGCGGCGCAGCAGCTGGGCGGCGCGCTCTCCCACCGCTTGCAACCCATCAAGCAGTCGCTGGTCGAGCTGATCGCGTTGCTTGAAGCCGGCATTGACTTCGCCGAGGACGACGTCTCCGTCCTGCCGGCCGAACAGATTCTTGCTCGCATGGCAAAAGTGCGCGAGCCGCTGGCGGCTCTGGAGAAATCGTTTGCCTACGGCAAGCTGGTGCACGAGGGATTCACGCTCGCCATCGTGGGCCGCCCCAACGTCGGCAAGTCCAGTTTGTTCAACCGGCTGGTGGAGCGCGAGCGCGCCATCGTCACCGCCACGCCGGGCACCACCCGCGACCTGGTGAGCGAGACGGTTTCGCTCGACGGCATTCCCGTTCGCTTGGTGGACACGGCCGGCATCCGCGACGCGCTCGATGAAGCCGAGAGCATCGGCGTGCGCAAGACGCTCGAGGCCCTGGCTGACGCCGACTTGGCGCTGGTGGTGCTCGACGCTTCCGCGCCGCCCGGCTCCTACGACAACGCCGACGACCACCGCCTGCTCGATCTGGTAGAGCAGCGCGCGGCGGTGGTGGTGGAAAACAAGTGCGACCTCGCAGACACCCGCGCCGGGTCAGAGACCCGGCGCCACACGAACCACGAAGGTGGCGGCACAGCCATCGCCACACTTCGCACTTCGGCGCTCACCGGCGGAGGCATTGCCGAATTGCGGCGCGCCATCCTGGCGCGCGTGGGCGGAGACTTCAGCGCGCAGGCGGAGAGCGGTTTCCTCACCAACGTCCGCCATGAGCGCTTGATCCGGGAGGCCTTGGAAGGCCTGGAAGCCGCGCGCCTCGCTGTTGCGGAGAATCTCCCGCATGAAATGCTGCTCCTGGACC
>CAZXVY010000265.1:0-4311 GCA_964644115.1 uncultured Terriglobales bacterium | reverse complement strand
AAGCGTTACCTGCGCAACCGGCTGGCGGGATATCTCGGCTCTCTTAGCGTCAACAAGTTGGAACGGCACTAGCTGGCGTTCGGGGACCGCCGATGAGCATGCACGGAAAATGGAACGGCCCGCGTCCCCGCGGGCCGTTGCTGCTTGCAGAATCCAGGATAACTGCTAGGGAGTGCTCGGGCTCACCGCGTCGTCGCTCAGGGCAACGGCCAGACCCACCGCCATACCCGCAGCCATGACGAGGCCGATGATCAGGCCCATGGCCGGCGCTATGCTGCTGCGTTCCGCGGGCACGGCCGGCAGTTTGCCCGAAGCCATGGTCCTGCCGGATTCCAGCAGAGTGGTTTGTTTGCCGTCGCTCACCGACAGGTTGCCTTCGAGGGCGTTGATGCGGACCTGCCCGCCTTCGTGCCGGACCTCAAAACGGGTCTTGGCAGCAGCGGGCGAAATGGTCATGGCGCCGGCACGCACGGTAAACGCTCCATTGAAGTGGGCGCCACCCGCGCTCAAGGTGACCTGGTCTCCGTAAATCAGGAGCGAGCCGGGCGCCACCAGGATGGTGGTTCCCTTCCCGGTAATGGCAGCGGAAGAGTCCTTGCCGGTGACCACGCGGTCGCCGTTGAAAACTGTAGCTGAACGGTTCACCGCGCTCTCGTTGATTTTGACGGCGCCGTTGGCCTGCAGGATGGCTCCACCCGAGTCCGCCAGCATTGTGGAAGTTGGGAACACCACGATCATCATCCAGCACAAAACCCGGAACAGAGGTTGCCTCAGCATGGTTCCTCCAAAAAAGTAACGCACTGTCATATTACAGGATAGGGGGCGCTGTCAACTGCAAAATCGCCTTGGGCGACTGGGAAGGGGACATACCGTCCCAGCGGGCTCAGAGGGCGCTCATGTTGCTCAGGAACTCGCCGTTGCTCTTGGTCTTGCCCAGCTTGTCCACCAGCAGCTCCATGGCTTCCACCGGCGACAGCGGATTCAGCACCTTGCGCAGCACCCAGATGCGCGCCAAGTCGTCCTTGGGCAGAAGCAGTTCTTCCTTGCGCGTGCCCGAGCGGATGATGTCAATGGCCGGGAACACGCGCTTGTCCACCAGCTTGCGCTCCAGGATGACTTCCATGTTGCCCGTGCCCTTGAATTCCTCGAAGATCACGTCGTCCATGCGCGAGCCGGTGTCAATCAGCGCGGTGGCGATGATGGTCAGCGACCCGCCCTCCTCGATATTCCGGGCCGCGCCGAAGAAGCGCTTGGGGCGCTGCAGGGCGTTGGAATCCACGCCGCCGCTCAACACCTTTCCCGACGTAGGGACGATGGTGTTGTAGGCGCGTGCCAGGCGGGTGATCGAGTCCAGCAGGATGACCACGTCGCGGCGGTGCTCCACCAGCCGCTTGGCCTTTTCGATCACCATCTCCGCCACCTGCACGTGGCGGGCGGCGGGCTCGTCGAAGGTGGAGGAGATCACCTCGCCCTTCACCGAACGCTGCATGTCGGTGACTTCTTCGGGGCGCTCGTCAATCAGCAGGACGATGAGCACCACTTCGGGATGGTTGGTGGTAATGGAGTTGGCGATGTTCTGCAGGATCATGGTCTTGCCGGCGCGCGGCGGCGAGACGATGAGTCCGCGTTGTCCCTTGCCCAGAGGAGTGAACAGGTCCATCACGCGCGCGGTCACATCTTCGCGCGTGGTTTCGAGTTTGATGCGCTCCTGGGGATAGAGCGGCGTGAGGTTATCGAACAGGATCTTATTGCGCGTTTCCTCCGGAGGCTCCATGTCCACGGCCTCGACGCGAATCAGCGCAAAGTAGCGCTCGCCTTCCTTGGGGGGACGCACCTGCCCGCTGACGGTATCGCCGGTCATCAGGTCGAAGCGCCGGATCTGCGAGGGCGAGACGTAGATGTCGTCCGGGCCGGGCAGGTAGTTGTAGTCGGGCGAGCGCAGGAAGCCGTAGCCGTCGGGCAGCCCTTCGAGCACGCCCTGGGCGAAGATCAGGCCGCTGGCCTCGGCCTGCGCCTGCAGGATTTTGAAAATCAGGTCCTGCTTGCGCAAGCCGCTGGCCCCGGTGACGTTCAACTCCTTGGCGATGCGCACCAGGTCGCTGATGTTTTTTTCCTTTAGCTCGCTGATGTTCAGCGTGGGAGCGTCGGCAACTTTCGGTTTGGGGCGTTCTTCGGTGGCGTCCATGGTGCACCTCGCTCAGACGGCGGGTGGAAGGTGGGAAAAAGGGAGTCCGAACTGCCTAGCCTCCGGGAAATCGGGCGCGTTTGAAACCGCGCCCGGGAAAAACTATTGATGCGTGACTGGGCCCTCGGTCGCCAGCGGCGACACAGGGATGGCCTCTCCCGCCGGGGCCTCCGCGATCTCCGGCAGAGGCCTCTCCAGCGCGACTCGCAGCACATCGTCCATGGTTTCGACGAAGTGCAGTTTCATGATGCTGCGCAGGTTCTCGGGCACTTCCTCCAGGTCCTTGCGGTTGTCCTTGGGGAGAATGACCTCAAGGATGCCGGCGCGGTGCGCGGCCAACAGCTTTTCCTTGAGCCCGCCGATGGGCAGCACCTTGCCGCGCAGTGTGATTTCGCCGGTCATGGCCAGGTCGCGGCGCACGGGAATCTTGCTCAGCGCGCTGGCGATAGCGGTGGCGATGGTGATGCCCGCCGAAGGACCGTCCTTGGGGATGGCGCCTTCGGGCACGTGCACGTGGATGTCGCAGTTGCGGTAGAAGTCGCGGCTCAGTCCCAGCCGCGCGGAGCGCGAGCGCACGTAACTCAGCGCCGCTTGCCCCGATTCCTGCATCACGTCGCCCAGCTTGCCGGTGAGCGTGAGCTTGCCCTTGCCGTCCACAACGGTCACTTCCGTGCTCAGGATGCAGCCGCCCACTTCCGTCCAGGCCAGCCCGGTGACCAAGCCGATTTCGCTCTTCTCATGCGCGCCCAGGTCGCAGAACTTGGCCACGCCCAGGAACTCGCCCAGATTCTCCGGCGTGATGCCGGTGTTGTAGGTCAGCCCTTCCTTCACCACCCGCCGGGCCACCTTGCGGCACACGTTGCCGATTTCGCGCTCCAGGTTCCGCACACCCGCCTCCCGGGTGTAGGCGTGGATCAGGTCGGAGAGCGCTTGGTCGGAGAACGTCAGGTTCTTGTCCGACAGCCCCGCCTGCAGGTGCTGCTTGCGAATGAGGAACTGCTTGGCAATCTCGATCTTCTCGAACTCGGTGTAGCCGTGCAGCCGCAAAACTTCCATGCGGTCCTGCAGCGCCGGCGGGATGGTGTGCATCACGTTGGCGGTGGCGATAAAGAACACCTGCGAGAGGTCGTACTCCACGTCCAGGTAATGGTCCACGAACATGTAGTTCTGTTCGGGGTCGAGCACTTCCAGCAGCGCCGCCGAGGGATCGCCGCGGAAATCCATGGACATCTTGTCCACTTCATCCAGCATGAAGACCGGGTTCTTGGTGCCCGCCTTCTTCATCATCTGGATGATCTGGCCGGGAAGGGCGCCGATGTAGGTTCTGCGGTGGCCGCGGATTTCAGCCTCGTCGCGCACCCCGCCCAGCGACACGCGCACGAACTTGCGGCCGGTGGCTCGGGCGATGGACATGCCCAGCGAGGTCTTGCCCACGCCCGGAGGGCCCACGAAGCACAGGATGGAACCCTTGGGGTTCTTCACTAGCTGGCGTACCGCCAGGAATTCCAGGATGCGCTCCTTGATCTTCTCCAGCCCATAATGATCTTCGTTGAGCGTTTTCTCCGCCCGTTCGAGGTTGCGGATTTCCTTGGAGCGCTTCTTCCAGGGCACCGCCAGCAGCCAGTCCAGGTAATTGCGCGACACCGTGGACTCGGCCGACATGGGAGGCATGGCCTCCAGCTTCTTTAGCTCCTGGTGCGCCTTCTCATGAACTTCCTTGGGCATGCCGGCGGCGTCAATCTTTTTCTTCAGCTCGTCGAACTCGCTCTTCTCACCCCGGCCCAGTTCCTTCTGGATGGCCTTGATTTTCTCGTTGAGGTAATACTCCTTCTGCGCCCGCTCCATTTGCCGCTTCACCCGGGTCTGGATGCTGCGGTCCATGTTCAGTTTTTCGATCTCGATTTCCAGCACGTCCACCAGCCGGTTCAGCCGGTCCAGCGGGTCGAAGATCTCCAGCAGCTCCTGCTTCTCCTCGATGGAAAGCTGCAGGTTGGCGGCGATGGTGTCGGTGAGCTTGGCCGGGTCTTCCAGGCGCACCGCGGCCAGCATGGTCTCGTAGTTGAGCGACTGGCACAGCTTCACGTACTGCTCGAACAGCCCAGTGATGCGCTGCATCTGGCCTTCGA
>CAZXVY010000264.1:0-4318 GCA_964644115.1 uncultured Terriglobales bacterium | reverse complement strand
TGACCGGGTTGACCACCATCCCGGCCTCGAACTTCTTGACCTTGCGGACTTCGGCGGCCTGCTGGTCGATCGACAGGTTGCGATGAATGACGCCGAGCCCGCCGGCCTGGGCCATCGCGATCGCCAGAGCGCCTTCGGTCACCGTGTCCATCGCCGCCGAGATCAGCGGGATGCCGAGCTCGATTTCGCGGGTGGCGCGGGTGCGGGTGTTGGCCTGGGAGGGCAGCACCGAGGACGCAGCAGGCACGAGAAGCACGTCGTCGAAAGTAAGCGCCTCGCGAATTTCCATGCGGCCTCCGGCTGCCCGCCGTTAAGGCGGCTGATCATACACGGCCCGGGCGAATCTGTAAGCCGCGGGCGTGGTCCGCGGCCTCGCAACGCCATGAGTCGAGATAGGTCCCGAGCACGCGTCGAGGAACGTCATGTTGACTAAAATCACTCCGAAAACATGGGTCGTGGTCGCCGACGGCGCGCACGCCAAAATATATGTCGGCGAGAAGCGCGGGCTGCGCGCCTGCCAAATCTGATATGGCCGACAAGATCCGCAAATCTGAGCAGGAGTGGAAGCAAGCCCTGACGCCCGAGGAGTACCACGTCACCCGCCAGCACGGCACCGAGCGCGCCTTTACCGGCGAGTACTACGACTCCAAGGAAAAAGGCGTGTACCGCTGCGTGGGCTGCGGGGCGGAGCTGTTTTCCTCCGACACCAAGTTCGATTCCGGTACCGGCTGGCCCAGCTTTTATGCGCCGGCCTCGCAGCAGAGCGTGGCCGAGCGCGACGACAAAAGCTCCTTCATGCGCCGCACCGAAGTGCTGTGCAGCCAGTGCGACGCTCACCTGGGCCACGTTTTTCCCGACGGCCCCGCGCCCACCGGCCAGCGCTACTGCATCAATTCCGTGGCGCTGAAGCTGGACAAGGGAAGCAGCGAAGGCGACGAGTAAGCGATGTGGTCATCTGGTCATCTGGTCATGGGGTCATCTAGTCATATACGTACGCCTCGCCCGATGACCACATGACCAGATACCTCCATAACCACATGACGTAGAATTCCCGCATGTTTTCCGGCCTGCGGGAGGCCTTCGGCAAGGCCAACGAGGAGAAATCCGGCGACCGTCTGGCGGGCCTGGCCGCGGGCTCGGAGCGCGAGCGCGTCGCAGCCAAGCGCTGGCTGGCCGACCGCACGCTGGCGGAAATTGTTGACCAGCCGCTGATCGATCCCGATCACGACGAAGTCAGCCGCCTCATCCTCGACACCCTCGACCGCCAGGCCTTCGCCTCCATCCGCAGCCTCACCGTGGGCGAGTTTCGCGAACACTTGCTGGACGATGCGGTGAGCGGTGAGGACATTGCGCGGCTGCGCTGGGCGATCACGCCGGAAGTGGCCGCGGCCGTGGCCAAGATCATGAGCAACAAGGACCTGATCGTGGCCGCCGCCAAGGTCCGCAACCTCACGCGCTGCCGCAACACCATGGGCGGGCGCGGCGTGCTCGGCATCCGCCTGCAACCCAACCATCCGGCGGACGACCTGGGCGGCATCCTGCTCTCCACGCTCGACGGCCTGCTCTACGGTTGCGGCGACGCCGTCATCGGAGTGAATCCGGCCACTGAGTCGGTGGAAATCTGCTCTAGCCTCTTGCGCGCGCTCGATCGCCTCATCACCGCCTATCGCGTGCCCACGCAGGCCTGCTGCCTGGCGCACATCACCACCCAGCTCCAGTGCCTGGAGCGCGGCGCGCCTGTGGACCTGCTGTTCCAGTCGGTGGCCGGCACGGAGGCCGCGAACCGCAGCTTCGGCATTTCGCTGGCCACGCTGCGCGAAGGACGCGAGCGCGTGCTCGAGCACCACCAACAGCGCGACGTCGCCTGGGTCGGCGACAACGTGATGTACTTCGAGACCGGGCAAGGCAGTGCGCTCAGTGCCGACGCTCATCACGGCGTGGACCAGCTCACGCTCGAAGCCCGCGCCTACGGCGTGGCCCGCGTCTTCCAGCCGTTTCTGGTGAACAGCGTCGTCGGTTTCATCGGCCCGGAGTATCTTTACGACGAGCGCCAGATCATCCGCGCCGGACTGGAAGACCACTTCCTGGGAAAACTGTTGGGCTTGCCCATGGGCTGCGATGTCTGCTACACCAACCACGCCGCCGCCGACCAAAACTCCGCCGACAATCTCATGTTCCTGCTGGCTTCTGCGGGCTGCAATTACTTCATGGGCGTGCCCTGTGCCGACGACGTGATGCTCAACTACCAGTCCACCAGCTTTCATGATGCGCTGGCCGTACGCCGGATTTTCGGATTGCGTCCCGCACCCGAGTTTCTGGCCTGGCTGGAGGAGATGGGGATCTATCGTGACCAGCAGCCCGTCCTGCCCGAGCCCGCGCTGCGCAAACGGCTGGTAGCGGGACTGGAAGCGGCGTTGGAGAAGACGGCTTGAGCTGCTGCGCGATAATGAAAACCGCGGAGGACGCAGAGGATTGATGATTTGATTTCGTCGTCTGCACGATTGTGCTTTTGGATTTGTCATCCCGAGCGGAGCCCGCCGCGGCGGGCGCAGTCGAGGGATCCTGGTTTTGTTAGTAGCATGGTTTGGCTCGTACTTAGGAAAATCGACAATGGTGCAGGCACTCCATCACCGCCGCTTCACCCTGCTCTTGCTCCTTCTTCTCGTTCTACCCGCCACCTCCACTGCTCCGGACGACGTCACCTACAGCAATCCGGTGCTGGCCGGCGACTTTCCCGATCCCTCGATCATCCGCGTGGGTGACGAGTACTGGGCCACCACCACCAGCTCCGAATGGGCGCCGCATTTTCCCCTGCTGCGTTCCCGCGATTTGGTGAACTGGCAACTCGCGGGGCATGTGTTTCCCTCGGGGCCTCCGCGCTGGTCGTCGGCCAACTACGGGGCGCCGGAAAGCGCCGAGTACAACGGCCGCTACTTCATTTATTACACCGCGCGACGGCGCGGCGGGCCGCGGTGCGTGGCCGTGGCTACGTCCGACCAGCCCGCCGGCCCCTACCTCGACCACGGTCCGTTGGTGTGCCAGGACCTGGGCTCCATTGACGGCGCGCCCGTCACCGACGAAAGCGGACGCCGCTACCTGCTGTGGAAAGAGGACGGCAACAGCCGCAACAAGCCCACGCCCATCTGGGCGCAGGAGCTCGACCCCACGGGCACGCGGCTCATCGGCTCCAAGAAGCGGCTCATTCGCAACGACGCGCCCTGGGAGCGGAACCTGGTGGAAGGCCCGTTCGTGGTGCGGCGCAACGGATGGTTCTACCTGTTCTACTCCGGCAATGCCTGCTGCGGACGCGAGTGCAACTACGCCCTGGGCGTGGCCCGCTCCCGCAAACTGCTGGGGTCGTGGAAAAAGAATCCCGCGAACCCCATCCTCGCCGGCAACGCGGCTTGGAAGTGTCCCGGACACGGCAGCGTGGTCACCGACGCGCAGGGACGCGACTTCCTGCTGTACCACGCCTACCGCGCCGGCGAAACTGTGTACGTCGGCCGCCAGGGCCTGCTCGATCAAATCACCTGGACCGCCGAGGGCTGGCCGGTGATCAACAGCCGGCGTGGGCCCAGCACGGGCGCGGCCTCGCCGCTTGGTGCGGCACAGGAAAAATCCGGCTTCCTGTTCGACGACTTTAGCACCGAGAACCTGCGCGAGGGCTGGCAATGGCCGATTGACAACCGTCCCAATGTCGCTTTGGGTGGCAGCCGGCAGCCGGGACTGGTTCTCAGTCCGACGTCCTCGGTGGCCAACGATGTCGCCGGCGCGGTGCTGGCGCGCGGTACCTCCACTGGAGACTACGTCGCCACCACGCTGATTGATACTCCCGGCCTGGCCTACGGCGCGGTGGCCGGGTTGGCCGCCTACGGCGACGCCGAGAACGCCCTGGGCGTGGCCTACGGCGGCGGAAAGATCACTGTGTGGAAGCGCTTCCGCAAACGGCACATCACCCTGGAGTCCCTGGACTATCCCAGCCCGGGGGAAGTGCGTTTGCGCCTTACCGCGCGCAACGGCCATCGCTTCCAGTTCGCCGTGAGCCTGGACGGCACCACCTGGCGCGACGTGGGCGAGGAACTCGAGGGCGATTATCTCCCGCCCTGGGACCGAGGCGTGCGCGTGGGCCTCACCTGCGGCGGCGCCCAGGGAGCGGCGGCGCGTTTCCGCTGGTTCTGGCTCTCGCCGCGCGGAGAAGCGGACACCGCCGAGCCGGCGGGGCCCCGATGAAGCAGAAGCCGCCGCCTTCCGCCGGCGACAGCGACCCGGGCCGCGCCGCACACCCTCTCGCGCCGGTGCCGGCAGCCTCGCTTGAGCC
>CAZXVY010000263.1:2655-4325 GCA_964644115.1 uncultured Terriglobales bacterium | reverse complement strand
GATGACCGGGATCGCGCCCCAACGCGAATCCTCCTGGAGCTGGCGCAGAAATTCGAAGCCGTCGATTTCCGGCAGCCCGACGTCCAACAGGATCAAATCGAAGTGGTGCTCCGCCAGGGCGGCGAGAGCGTCGCGGGCGCGGTTGACCGAGTGCACGGACAATAGCTCTTCCTGCAAGCCCAACGCGAGCACCTCCGCCAATTGCGTGTCGTCCTCCACGAGGAGGAGATGGCACGCGGCGGGTGTCGTCGCGGCGGTTTCGGTCCGGTTCATCGAGTCGATTCGCGGTTATTTCTGCAGCTCGTCTTTGAGCGCCAGTTCGACCTTCTCGAACTCACTTTGAACTTCGGCCAAAGTCGCGGAAGCTTGAGCGCCATCGTTGGCTTTCCCTTGTTTCTCCAACGTGGCGCAAAGGCTCGACAGCCGCCGGGCGCCGAGGTTGTTCGCGCTGCCTTTGAGGGAATGGGCGCTGGCGCCCAGCCCCGGCCAGTCGCCTGCCCGGGCCGCGGCGCTCATCCGGTCGAGGCGCGGGCGGGCGTCGCGGAGAAACAATTCAATGAGTTCCGCCAGCGGATCCGGCTGGCCGGGTTCGCGCAGTTCGCGCAGGCCGTCCAGGATGCTTCGGTCGAGCACTTCGGCAGCGGGGTCGAAAGGCGCGGCCGTCGCGGCGGGACTGATCTGGAGCAACGCGCGTTGCAGCACCGCTTCGAGATCGGCCAGGCGCAGCGGCTTGGTGAGGTAATCGTTCATGCCCGCCTCGAAACAGCGCTCGCGGTCCCCCGGCAGGGCATTGGCGGTGAGCGCGACAATGTAAGGCGCGGACCGCAGGTGGATGTACGAATCGCGTCCGCCGCCGCGAATGCGGCGTGTGACCTCGTAGCCGTCCATCTCCGGCATCTGGCAGTCCATGATGATAATATGGTAGGGCACCCGCTGGAGCGCCGAGAGCACCTCCAGCCCGTTGGCCACGGCATCGGCGGCAAAGCCCAGCTTGGCGAGTTGCTTCAAGGCGACGCGCTGGTTGACCGCGTTGTCCTCGGCGATGAGCACTCGGACGTCCTTGGGGCGGACGGAAAAGTACTGACTCGACTCCGCCTGGTCGCCGGGTTCCGGCCCGGCGGACACAGCGCCACTGGGGCCTGAGACGTCCACCAGACATTCGTGCAGCCGCGCCTGGCGGATCGGCTTGACCAGGCAGGCGGCGATGCCCGTGGCGCGCATGACGGTCGGATCCAGGCGGTGCAGCAGGTTGGTCAGCAGGATGAGCCGCAGGTCGGCAAATTGCGGGTCGCTCTTTATCGTCTGCGCCAGCGTCAGTCCATCGATGCCGGACATTTCGTGGTCGACGATTGCCAGCGCGTACGGTTGGCCGTCGCGCGCGGCTTGTTGGAGGGCTTGCAATGCTCGCGACGCATCCGTCGCCGAGTCCACCGGAATTTGCCAGTGTTGCAACTGCTCGGCCAGTAGCGCGAGCTGGGTGGCGTTGTCGTCAATGACCAGGGTGCGGCCCGGAGAAAGGGGATGGACGGGGGAGGCGTGCGCGGCCGCCGATGGCTGTTTGTCGAACGGGGTTTCGATCCAGAACGTCGAGCCTCGGCCCGGCTCGCTGGTCACGCCGATTCGGCCCTGCATCATCCCGACCAGTTGGCGCGAAATCGTCAGCCCGCGCC
>CAZXVY010000263.1:0-2645 GCA_964644115.1 uncultured Terriglobales bacterium | reverse complement strand
CGTACTTGCGCGTCGTCGAGCCGTCGGCCTGGGTGAATTCCTGAAAGATGCGGGCCATCGCTTCGGGCGGGATTCCGATGCCCGTGTCGGTGACTTCGCACCGAATCAGCGCGCGGGCCGGCGAGTCTTCGAGCGCTTTGGCCTCGAGGAGCACCTGGCCGCGCTCGGTGAACTTGATGGCGTTGCTGAGAAGATTGGCCAGCACTTGCCGGAGCCGGAGCGGATCGCCGCGCAAGCGCGTCGTCAAGTCGGGCGCCAGGTGGCAGATGAGTTCCAGGCCCTTGGCGTGGGCGCGCTCGGCGAGCATTTCGGCGGTATCCTCCAGGGTGTCGCGAAGGTCGAAGTCGATGACTTCAAGAGCGACTTTGCCGGCTTCGAGTTTCGAGAAATCGAGAATGTGGTTGATGATGTCGAGCAGCGCCTCGGTGCTGGCGCGGATGGTGTCGACGTAATCGCGCTGTTCGGGCGAGAGGCGGGTGTCCAGCAACAGGCCGGTCATGCCCGTGATGGCGTTCATCGGGGTGCGGATCTCGTGGCTCATATTGGCGAGGAACTGGGCCTTGGTCTGGGCGGTCTCCAGTGCGGCCTGGCGGACTTTCTCCCGTTCGGCCTCGGTCTGGCGGCGGGCCGTGATGTCTTCGACGATGCCTTCGTAGTAGAGAATGTTGCCCTCGGGGTCCTTGACCGTTCGGGCGCTTTCGGAGATCCAAATCCGCGACTTGTCCTTGCGAAGGATTTCCGACTCGAAGCCGGTCACCGAACCGTGTTCGCGCATGAGCCGGGCGAAGTCGTCGCGTCGCGCCGGGTCAACGTAGAGCTGGTGTTCGATGTCCGTAAGCGCGGCCACCAACTCGTCGGGCGACGCGTACCCGTAGAGGCGAGCGAGTGCGGGGTTTGCGCTGATGAAGTGCCCGTCCTTGGTCGTCTGGAAGATGCCCTCCACGGAATTCTCGTAAATCGTGCGGTACTTCTCCTCGGCCTGACGAAGCGCCTGCTCGGTTTGTTTGAGCTGTGTGACGTCGCGCGAAAGCCCAATGAGACCGGTGACCTCGCCGGAGCGTCCCACGATGGGGACTTTCGTTACGGAGGCCCAGATTTCCCGGCCAGTCACATCCGTCTGGCGTTCGAGCTTGTTGATGAGCGGCTGCCGGGACGCCAGGATGCGCTGTTCGTCGTTGAAGTAATCCTGGGCCTGGTCCGGCGGATGGAAATCGAAGTCGGTTTTGCCGACGACTTGCCTGGGATCCTTCACGCCCAGCCGCTCAACCATCGACTGGCTGCAACGGACGAAGCGCGACGCCGTGTCCTTGAAGTAGATTCGGTCCGGAATGTTGTCCAGCAGCGCGCGAAGGAGGTCCCGTTCCTTGGCCAGTTCGTCCTCCACGCGCCGGCGTTCGGTCACGTCCCAGAAAATGCCCTGCACGCCGACGACGCGGCCGGCCGTATCGTAGAGCGGCGTCTTGAGGACGTGGACCCACAGCGTCTGGCCCGAAGGCGTTTCGTGCGCTTCGACGGTGTCGAGGGCCCTTTGCGAGGCCATCACACTCTGGTCGTCGCCGTGATACTTTTCCGCCAGCTCCCGTGGGAACAGGTCGAAGTCGGTGCGGCCGAGGATGTCGCCGAGGGGTCGCCCGATGGATTCGCAGAATTTCCGGTTGGCAAACGTGAACCGGCCGGCAGCGTCTTTCCGGATGATATTTTGAGGCAGAGTTTCGACCAGGGTCTGGAAGAATACTTCGGAAGTGCGGAGGCGTTCCTCGATCTCGCCGTGCTCCTCGAGCGACCGGGACAATTCGGCGACTTTGCGGCGCAACTCCAGAAGGTTCATGACCTGCCGGCCCAGCAAGCGAAGCGCCTCGGACTGCCCCGGGTTGAGTGTGCGTGGCACGCGGTCCAGCACGCCCAGCGCGCCCAGCGCCCAGCCTTCGGCCGTCACCAGCGGTACTCCGGCGTAGAAGCGTGCATTCGGACCTCCTTGGACCAGCGGGTTGCCTGCAAATCGCTCATCTCTCGCCGCGTCCTCGACGATGCACAGTTCGCGGCCGGCGATCGCCACGTCGCAGAACGAATTTGCCCGTGGCGCGCCGGTCATCTCGATTCCGAGACGCGACTTGAACCAAAGGCGCGACTCGTCAACGCATGAAATCAGCGCCATCGGCGCGTCGCAGACGCTGGCGGCCAGACGCGCGAAATCATCGAACGCCGGTTCGGGTGGCGTATCGAGGACGGCGTAACGGCATAGCGCGGCCAGGCGCAGCGTTTCTTCGGGTGGCGTCGGCGGCACGTTCTTCACTGGTGAATGCAGATCTGGCCCGGAGGTTCATCCATCGCACGGGCGTATGCCCAAGAGCGCGGCGAGGCAGGTCCGGGACTTCCGCCCGCGTCGCCCGCGTCCCGTACTGATTTGATCGCAAGCGCCCGTGGCGTTGGCAAGCGCCGACTGAGGCCGCGGCGGGGTAGATGCATCAGGATCTGGTTAGTAGGACAGGCTTCCAGCCTGTCGCTGGAGTTTGGACATTTTGGTGGCGAGCCCGTGCCCCGGTTCGGCCCCTTTGTCGGAAACTTTGTCGGAAACTTTGTCGAACCCGAACTGGGCTTGATCTTCAGAATCTGTTTAGCATGGCAACAATGCGGCTCAAAAGTTC
>CAZXVY010000262.1:0-4327 GCA_964644115.1 uncultured Terriglobales bacterium | reverse complement strand
CCGCCACAACACCGCGCCCAGCAACAGGACCAGCAGGAGCACGATTGCACCGGCCATCCCGTAGATCAGCATGGGCTGCGCGGCCCGGGGAGCCGCGGCCACGGTCTTGGACGCTGCCGCCTTGGCTGCCGGCTGCGGGGTGGCAGCATCCGGAGTTGCAGGTTGCGCCAGTGGGGGCGCATCCGGCAATGCAGCGGGCGGCAGAGACGGCGAGGGCGCTGCCTGAACAGCAGCCGTCGCGACCGGGGCTGTTGGTGCTGGCGGTGGTGGCGCTGGCGGCTGCGCCGCTGGCACGGGCGCGGCCGCCGGCGGCGGAGTTGCGGCGGGCGCCGGTTTTGGGCGCAGTTCCGCGGGAGAGGGTGGCGCCACCACCGGCGTAGCTAGCGCTCGCTTGGCTGCGGGCTCGGCAGGTTTCGGAGAGGGCACCGGCTCGATCTGCTTGTAGTTCTCCAGGGCGCGCACCAATTCGGCGCCGGAGCCGTAGCGCTCGGCGGGCGCCTTGGCCAGCGCCTTGAGGATGACCTGGCTCAGGCCGGGATGAACACCTTTCTTCACCTCGTGCGGCGCCGGCGGCATGTGCTCGAGGATCTGGCGCTTCAGCTCCTGCGCGGTCTGGCCGCGGAACGGCTGCTGGCCGGTGACCATCTGGTAGAGGACAACTCCCCAACTGAACAGGTTGGCGCGCGGCCCCGGCTGCTTGCCTTGCACATCCTCGGGAGAGATGTAATGCAGAAATTCGCTGATTTCCGCGCCCGCCGGCTTGCGCGGCATCCCGAAGTCCAGCATCTTGGCGGTGCCGTCCCACTCCAGGATGATGTTGCCGGGCTTGAGCTCGGGATGAACCACGCCTTTGGAGTGCGCGTGATCGAGCCCGGAGCACACCTGCCGGGAAAGGTCGGTGACTTCCGAGGGCGAGAACGGCTCCCCCTTATCCAGCGTGGCCGAGAGCTTCGATCCTTCGACGAATTCCCAGGCAACCAGGAACAGGTCGCCGGCCTTGCCGCCGCCGAGTACGCCGGCGATGTTGGGACTACTGAGCCCGTGAGCAGCTTTGGCCGCCACCGAGAAATGCATCACCCGTTCGGCCGCACCCGGCACGTCCATGCGGAAGGTGCGCAACAGCACGGTCTTGCCCTTGGCGTCGGTGGCCTTGTACACCGCGCCGCCCTCCCAGGTGGCGATCTCGGCGACGATTCCGAATTGACCGATGTGGTCGGGCTTCATAAGGGGTGACGCTGAAGATTACTCCAACTGTGGCGGGCGTCAAGATGGGGGTGGCTGGAAATTCAGCAGGAGAAGGCAAAACTGAGGCAACGGATTTAGGCGTATACTCTACAAGTCTCCTTTCGCATCCTTCCGCCGCGCTTTTGACGTCGGTTCTTTGCGCGATTAGACGTGCAACAGACTGGCGGAGGACGTGCCCCAGCGCTATCCGCTCCCACTCGCCGAACGCATGCACGCGATCCAACGCGCAGCTTGGAGCAAAGGAGTATCACCATGAAAAAGCCGCCTTCCCTGGGAAAGTCAGGAGGGAAGCTGCTGCTGCTCGACGGCAATACCACGACGCGCGACTTGCGGGCCAGGGTGATGCGGAGACTCGGCCTGGAGGTCGATTGTGCGGCCGATACGATTCAGGCCTTTGTTCTCTGGCGACCGGATTTCTACGGCCTGGTCTTGGTGGACCTGCGCAGCGCACCTCTGGTGGCGCAGCGGTTCTGCGACGAGATCCGGTCTGCGAGCCCGGTGCAGAGGGTCGCCTACTTCGTCGGCAAGCCACTTTATCTGGACTCTTCTCCCTGCGGCGGACCGGACGCTGCGCAGGTGCACGACTTCGGCGAGTGGGGCCACAGGGTCCGGACGCTGTTCGAGGAGGCCTGTGAACGACTGCCCCGGCGGGGAAGCATATTGGAAGCTGCCTGGAGAATCTCGGCTAAGCGTTCGTTGAACGATCCCCGCGCCCAGGACATTGCGCTTCCGGTGCCCCGCATGGCGCTGTCGTTTGGGGAGGCCGTACGATTGGCACAGATCAGCGAGGCCGTGCGCCTGTGACCGCGCAAGCGCCGGACAAGGCCGTGGGCACCAGCATCCTGCTGGTGGGCGGCAGCTCTCCTCTGATGAGCACGCACGCCCTCATGCTGAGCACGCACGGGTACGACGTGGAAACCGTCAGGGACGCTGGCGAAGCGCGCGTGCGCTTGCGCGCATGCCGTCCTGACCTGGTGTTGCTCGTGCTCGGCGACAGCGCCGACGGGAACTTCGGCCTGTGGCAAAGCATTCGGCAGTCCGATCCGGCGCAGCGCATGGGCTTTCTACTCACCGGCACCCAGCACTTGTGCCGGGTATTTTTCAACGGCGAACTGCTCCTCCGGGGAGAAGGCCCGGAGGACATCGTGGAAAGGGTAAAAGGGATGCTGGCTGCGGTGTAGCAGGCATCTCGCGCGCCCTTTCCCAAGCGCCGGAAACACCATCCCTTCGACCAGGAGCGTGTTGGGTGAAAAAGATCTATGTTGGCAACCTGTCATTCAAAACCACGGAGGACGAGCTGCGGGCAATCTTCGCGGCGCATGGGCAGGTAGACAGCGTGAGCATTATCACGGAGCCCGGCACCGGCCGCCCCCGCGGGTTCGCGTTTGTGGAGATGGGCAACGATGGCGACGCCGAGAAGGCCATCGCCGCTCTCAATGGCTCGGACCTGGGGGGACGGCCAATCAACGTGAACGAAGCGCGACCGAAGCAAGACCGGGGAAACCGGAGTGGCGGTGGCGGCCGAGGCAAGGGCGGGGGCGGCGGCGACTACCGCGGCCACGCACGCCAGCCACGCGAACCTCGCTGGTAGCTTTGCTTTCCGCGAAGCTCGTGGCCCGAGGCCATTCCACGCAGGTTTGCCGAGGAGGTACCGATGGCAGGTCATTCAGGTTCAACCCGCAACAAGCGCCAGAAAGAGCAGGCGCGGCAGGAAAAGCAGCGCGCCAAGGCAGCGCGCAGGCTGCAGCGAAAGCTGGAAAAACAAAGCCCGGAGGGAGAAGCCAGTGAAGCTCCTGAGGCTTCCCCTTCAGAACCGCAGCTGGATTCAGAACCGCAGCCGGAGCCGCCCAGTTCCTAGCTGGAGCGGAAGGTCAAGGGGTTCCCACGAACCCTGCTGCCAGTGGCGCCCGGTTTAGACCTTTTCTCTCGTGCGCCCAGTTCGTGCCCCGGCCCGCCCAGGTTTCACAATTACAGATTTCCGGGAGCACGACCGGGGATGAACTCGGCGGCAGCGGGCTATTGCAACTTCAGTTCCACCGCGACCGGAGTGATCAGGATGGGGGCGGGCGCCGGGTTGCCAACTGCGGCCTCGGGCACAGCGAGGTCGGGCATGGGGCGCGCGGAAAACAGCCTGCGGAGCGGTTTGGCCATCCATCGCGCCCAGCGCGCCGACCACGCGATGCGGGCGCTGTCCGTGGCGATGCCGGTATCGGCATACATCTGGCGGTAGAGCTTGGAGATCAGCATGAACGCCAGGCGGCCCTTCCGGGAGCGGATGAACTTGGAACGCTTCCAGATCGACTTCACACTGTAGAACTTGTCCCACACCGCCTGCGTCTGTTGGCGGATTTCATCCCCGGACATCGCCGGGTGAGGCCAGTAAAGCTTGGGACGCAGCGCCTGCGGGATGAGCCAGCGCCGGGTGATGGGGACTCCGGCGATCATCTGCGGATGGTCACCCAGCATCTTCTCCCAGCGGTTGAAATCCACCGTGCCCGGGAAAGGAGTGAGCATCACGAACTGCGCAAAGGTCACGTCGGCACTCTCCGCCACGGCGACGGTGGCGTCGAAGGTTGACGGCCGGTCGCTGGGCAACCCGAAGATGAACGACCCCAGCACGTGGACGCCATGCCGCCGGAAGGTGCGCAGACGTTCCACCAGCTTGTCCCCAGCGTCGTTGAAGTCCTTGTAAACGTCCTTCAGCCCTTCGGCGGTCACCGACTCCACGCCCACCAGCGCTCCCTTGATGCGCGCCGCCTTCATGGCGTCTAGGAAGGCCGGGTCTTCCGCCGCCTCCATGGTGATCTGGGTGAAGAAAACCATGTCGCGCGGAAGCTGGGCCAGGCGCGCCATCAGTTCAAAGCGCTCCGCGCGCATGGCCTGGAGCTCCTGCAGGCGGCCGAAGTTTTTCTGCCGCTCGGCGTCGCGCAGGTCGGTGAGGGTGACGGGATAGAAATTGTCGTCGGCCAAAGCGATGTAACAAAAGCCCCGGCGCCTGAGCTCGACGATCTCCTCGATTACGGCGTCGGAGGTGCGCTGGCGGGGACGCTGGCCGTCGGTGCGCCAAACCGAGCAGAAGGAG
>CAZXVY010000261.1:0-4343 GCA_964644115.1 uncultured Terriglobales bacterium | reverse complement strand
GTCTTGAACATCTTCAGCATGCGGTCGGTGATGAGGAACCCGCCCACCACGTTGGTGCTGGAGCAGGCCACGGCCACGAATCCGAAGGCCGTACTCAGGGTGCCGTGATCGCTGCCCGCCACCACCAGCGACCCCACCAGCGAGATCCCCGACATGGCGTTGGTGGCCGACATCAGCGGCGTGTGCAGCAGCGGCGGCACGCGCGAGATCACGTGATAGCCGAGGAAGCCGGCCAGCATGAAGATGTAAAGCCCGATTTCGAGTTCGGAAGTCATGGTTTGGAGCAGTCGCCTGTTTCCGTAATTCCGAGCGAGCCCGAGGGAGCTTGCGACCGAGGCGAAGTCGAGGAATCTCTACCTTGGAGGGGTTGCCTAGGGTAGAGATTCCTCGACTCGCACTCCCTCAGGCCCTCGCCCGCCAAGGCGGGCTCGGACTTCGGTCGGTCTCGCTCGGAATGCCGAATCAGGCGGCCTTCATGATTCATAGCCGAGCCTTCACCACCTCGTGCACCACTTGTCCTTCGTGCGTCACCAGCGGGCCGCGCGTGAGCTCGTCGCTCAAGTCAAGCTGCACCTTGCCGTCCTTCACCAGATGCGCCAGGTAGTTGAACACCGTGCGCGAGTACATTTCGCTGGCGTGATAGGCCATGGAACTGGGCAGATTGAGCGGCCCCACGATCAGCACGCCGTGCTTTACCACCTGCTGTCCCGGTTCGGTGAGCGCGCAGTTGCCGCCCTGCTCGGCGGCCAGATCCACGATCACCGAACCCGGACGCATACCGCGCACCATCTCCTCGGTGATGAGCACGGGAGCGCGCTGTCCCGGGACCAGCGCCGTGGGAATAACGACGTCGGCCGCCATCACGTAGCGGCCCATCAGTTCCTGCTGCTTGCGGTAAAAGTCTTCCGACTGCGCCTTGGCGTAGCCGCCCTTGTCCTCGGCGTCCTTGGCTTCGAGCGCGAGCTCGGCGAACTTCGCGCCCAGGCTCGCCACCTGCTCCTTGACGGCGGGCCGCGTGTCGTAGGCCTCCACCACCGCGCCCAGGCGCCGCGCCGTGCCGATGGCCTGCAATCCCGCCACGCCCGCCCCGATGATGAACACGCGCGCCGGCGTCATGGTACCGGCGGCGGTCATGAGCAGAGGGAAAAATTTCGGCAGCTGGCTGGCTGCGATCAGCACCGCTTTGTAGCCGGCAATGGTGCTCATGGCGCTGAGCGCGTCCATGGGCTGGGCGCGAGCGATGCGCGGCATCAGCTCCATGGAAAATGCGGTGACGTTGCGACTCGCCAGCGTCTGGATGGCCGCGCCGTTGTCGTAGGGCCGCAGGAAGCTGATGAGCACCGCGCCCGCCTTGATACGGCCGATTTCTTCCGCCGTGGGCGGCTGGACTTTCAGCAGAACATCGGCTTGCGCGAAAACCTCGGGCTCCAGGCGCGCGCCTTTGGCGGCGTAGGCGGGATCGAGAAACCCGGCTGCACTTCCGGCGCCGGACTCGACCACGACTTCGAGACCCACTTTCGCGAGCTTGGGAACGAGGTCGGGCACCAGCGCCACGCGCCGCTCGCCCGCCACCGTCTCTTTGGGAACTCCTACGATCATGGTTCTGGCGCCACCAGGCCCGGATATTGGCGCGCGCTATTCTAATTGGGGGATTGCATAATTGGGTAATTTGTAAATTTGCTAATTGGGTAATTGGAAAGACGGCTCAGCGGCTTCTTGGAGCAATCGCGCCGGCACTCCGCCCCTGTTACCGAGTTACGCAGTGCTCACCGCGTCGCTTCACTGGCCGTGGGCCGAGGCCGGTGCTGTCGAGCAACGCCTGAACTACGTGGCGGATCACGGGCAGACGCGCCAGCGCGCCCACGTACGCCCATCCGAAGTGCAGATGTTCAAGTCCGCGCGCGAACGCGGCCAGGCCTTCTTCTTCGGGGCCGCCGTCGCCGGGATCGTAAGTGATGCGCTCGAGGTCGCGCGCGGGATGGTCTTCGGCGGCGACGATTTCCAGGCCGGTTGCCTTGCGGGCCGCGAACCAGCGCCGCACTTCCACGCACGGACCGCAGGTTTCCGCCACGTAGAGCCGTGCTGCCCGACCCGCAGGGTCGTAAAACGGGCGCCAGCGCACGCGCCAATGCGGCACCTGCTTGCGGTACTCGCGCCAAGCGTCGCCGAAGCGCTCGCCCAGGTCTTCTTCCTCGTCCCAATTTGCCAGGCCGATTCCATAGACCACCGCTACCAGCCCGGCCACCACCACCCACGGATGCTCCAGCACGGCGCCCCACGCCGTCAGCACCAGCGCGCAGGAAAGCTGCATGGGATTGCCCACGTAGCGGTACATGCCGCTCACCACCAAGCGCTTCGGGGGATCCTGCGGGATGGGCGTGCCGCCGCCGCGCTGCGCGAACTCCTGCGTGGCGGAGACTCCGATCACTGCGACCAGAGCGACCAGTTGCAGTTCCAAACCGATTCGCCAGCCTGGCTTCGCCGCCAGCGCCGCCCAACTTCCGCTGCCGGTCATGGCGAAGATGCTCTCCGGAACGAGAAACAGAAAAATCGCGCCGGAACAGAGAACATGCAGCCCGGCGCGCGCGGGAAGGTGCGCGTCGTCTACCGTCCGGCGGGAAAACAGTTGCGCGGGAAGCAGCACCAGCAGCAGCGCGACGATTTCACCGATGAGCCACCGGTCTGACAGTTCAACCACGGGCGTGCACAACGGCATCACCGCGAGATCCGCACCGAACATGATGGCAATCACCAGCGCGAGGTTGAGCCGCGGAAACAGCAGCGTGGGCAGTGCGCCCCACAGCAGCACCCAGCCCAGGTAGAGGTCTGCCGGCATGCCGCGCAGCAGGCCGCCTTGGGCGTGAAACGTCCACCAGCCGAACTTGAGATTAAGCAGTTGCAGGACCAGCAGCGCAGGCAGGCTCCACATCACGCCGGTGAGCATGCCCGCCGCCTGCCGCCGTGTGGGATAGCGCCGCGCCATCAGCAGCGCCAGCAGCATCAACGGAACATAGAGGCAGGCGGCGCGGATGAGCAGCGTGCGGTCCATCTAGTGCGGTGTCGCGCCGGCGCGAATCAAGTGCTCGGCCGCGAGGCCCACGGCATACCGCTCCCACGGCCCGAAGTACCACGCGGGATCGAGGTCGCGCCGGTAGCTGAGCGTCCAGGTGACCCGGGTGTGAGTTGCGTCCACGGCTTCCCAGCGCACTTCCGATGCGCGCCACGAGAGCCAATGAGCGATCTTGCTGTGGTCGGCGACAAAACGGAAGCGGGCGAACCCAGGCCTCGCCTCGGCCACTTCCAGAACCAGGTCTCCAGGATGCCCTTCGCCGCCGGCAAAGTGGATGGTGCGCCGGTCGCCCACGCGCAGGCCCGCGCCTTGAGCTCCCACCGGGCGCGGAAAGCCGAGGCGCAGGAAGGGCGGTAGCGATTCGCCGAGGCGCAGCGGCTCAGCGAGCGCGCGCTCGACTTCCTCCGCGGGCGCCGCCACCACGCGCTTCACCGCAACCGTTTCCTCGCGCGGAAAGGAAAGGCGCTCGCTGGCGCCTTCAAAGCTCATGGGGAGAAACACCAGCAGGAGCAGGCCGGTGGTGGCGCCCTTGCTCTCCCGTTTGCTGAGGTCAACCAGCTTGCCGATGACGATGCCCACCGCGAAGAAGATGGGCGAGGCCATCAGAATGCACACAAAGCCCTCGCCCAGCAGCGGCGCGGCCATCAGCATGCCGATGGTCATGGCCTTAAGGATGGCGCCGGTGACGGTCTTGGCCTTGGGCGTCATAGCCACCAGTACGGCCAGCGCCGTCGGGATGCCGATGAACAGCAGCGCCGTCTGCTCCATCTTGTGGGAGACGACTACGCGGTAGAGCAGCGACGCGAAGGCCACCGCCAGGATGATGAACACCGTGTTCCAGCGTGCGCCGTTGCCGGGAGACGGGTTGGCTTCGCTCACGCGGTCTTCCCCATGGAGTCGCCGGCCGCGGCGAGGTAGCGGGTGAAGTCGATGCCCAGTCCCACCACCATCGCCAGAAACAGGAAATACTGGCAAGTAATGAAGATGACCTCGAAGCCGTCGCCGGGTAGCAGTCCGGAGACCAGGAGCAGCACCGACATGGTCATCATGATCCTGCCAGTGTAGTTCTTCAGCTCGGGCGCAAGGAAGATGCAGGCGGCAAAAAACAGCGGCAGCCAGCCCACGGCGGGCTGTTCCAATTCAGGCCCATGGCTTCCAGGGGAGTTTGCCGCCGCGTAGGCGCCGACGCGTCCGGCCAGCATGAGCGCCGCCAGGCTGATGGGGATGGCCGCCAGTCTGCGCTTTTCATCGTCGAGCCGCGCCAACACGCAGG
>CAZXVY010000260.1:967-4372 GCA_964644115.1 uncultured Terriglobales bacterium | reverse complement strand
GAAACCATCCGCCGCGCCGACTACGTGGTCGACCTGGGCCCGGGCGCGGGACGCCACGGCGGCGAGCTGGTGGCCGCGGGCACTCCCGCCGAGATCATGCGCGCCCCCGCGTCCCTCACCGGAAAGTACATGGCGGGGGAAATGCGCATTGCCGCCCGCGCCTCGCGGCGCGCGGCCAACGGCAAGACGCTTACCGTGCTGGGCGCGCGCGAAAATAATCTCAAGAACCAGGACGTGGCTTTCCCCCTGAACGTGATGACCGTGGTGACCGGGGTGTCCGGGTCCGGCAAGTCCACCCTGGTCAACGATATTCTGTATCGCGCCCTGGCCCGCAAGCTCTACCACTCTCGGGAGGAGGCCGGCGCCCACCGCAGCCTGGAAGGCGCGGAGCTGATTGACAAGGTGATCCGCATTGACCAGTCGCCCATCGGGCGCACGCCGCGCTCCAATCCGGCAACCTACACCGGCGTGTTCACCCACATCCGCGACCTCTACGCCCTGCTGCCGGAGTCGCGGGAGCGCGGCTACCGCGCCGGGCGCTTCTCCTTCAACGTCACCGGCGGGCGCTGCGAGGCGTGCCAGGGCGAGGGCCAGCGCCGCATCGAGATGAACTTTCTGCCCGATGTGTACGTGCAGTGCGAAGGGTGCGGCGGCCGGCGCTACAACCACGAGACCCTGGCCGTGCGCTACAAGGGCTGCTCCATCGCCGACCTGCTGGAGACGCCGGTGGCGGATGCGCTGCCCCTGCTGGAAAACTTCCCTCACGTTCGGCAGAGGCTGCAAACCCTGGTGGACGTGGGGCTGGGGTATATCCATCTGGGGCAGTCGGCGGTGACCTTGTCGGGGGGTGAGGCGCAGCGCATCAAGCTGGCGCGCGAGCTCTCCAAACGCCAGACCGGCAAGACCCTCTATCTGCTCGACGAACCCACCACCGGCCTGCACTTTGACGACGTCAGCAAGCTGCTCAACGTGCTCAACCGGCTCACCGACCTGGGCAACACGGTCATCATCATCGAGCACCACCTGGACGTCATCCGCGCCGCCGACTGGATCATTGACCTGGGCCCCGAGGGCGGAGAAGACGGGGGCCGGGTGGTGGCGCAGGGTACTCCCGAGCAGGTGGCGCGCTCGAAAAAGTCGTACACCGGGCAAGCGCTCAGCGAGAATCGCCGATGGTTAGTGCCAACGACCAATGACTAACGACCAACGACTAATGACTGACAACTGAAAATGTCTTCTCCTGACCAACCCTTTCCGGGACCCGACGCGCCCCCGGCAGCACCCGGTGCCGCAGCCGGTGTGCAAGCGCCTGCTCCTCCTCCGCGCGATCCGTTGTGGAGCGGCATGGATGTGTTGCTCATCGTTCTGGTCGGCCTGCTGGGAGTGTTGCTGGCGGCGGTGGGGCTGTCCTTGCTGGCGGGAGTGGTAGCAGCGATCCAGGGGACGCGCTCGCAGCCCGACCTGGTGGCTACCGGCATTGCGGCTCAGTCGCTCGCCTACCTGCTGGTGGTCGCCTTCATGCACTACATCGTGGAGCATCGCTATGGCGCCCGATTCTGGGAGGGAGTGAAGTGGAAGTGGCCGGCCGGTGGGCCGGCGTTGAGCTGCATCGTGGGAGGAGTGGCGCTGGCCCTGGGAGTACAGGTGGCGCAGGCTTTCCTTCCCGCTCCCGAATCGTCGCCCATCCAGGAACTGCTGAAGCAGCCGGCCAACACCTGGTTGCTGGCCGCGTTCGGCATCCTGGTCGCCCCCTTCGTGGAGGAGATGTTTTTTCGCGGGTTCCTCTTTCCCGTGCTGGCCCGACGGCTGGCCTCGCAGGCCGCGGTGCTAATCACCGCGCTGGCGTTTACTGCTGTCCACGGCCCGCAACTGGCCAACCACTGGGCGCCGTTGCTGTTGCTGTTCACCGTGTCCCTGGCCTTTACCCTGGCGCGCGCCCACAGCGGTTCGGTGGCCGTGCCCTTCCTGATGCACGTGGGCTACAACACCACGCTGTTCGCGTTCCTGTTCTACGCCACGGATGGGTTCCGGCATATGGAGAAGGCGCTGCAGTAAGGCAATAAGCAGTAAGCAATAAGCAGTAAGCAATAGGCACTTGGCATTTGGCATTTGGCAATCGGCCCTTGGTTTTGCACACTGCCGTTCGCCTTCTTGCTTATTGCTTATTGCCAAGTGCTAAGTGCCAATGGCCGGAGCCGGGCCATGCTATCGTAACTTGCTCCCATGGCCACACCGCGCGCAGAACTGCTGAGCAAGCTGGCGGAGAGGTCGTTTCGCCTGGGGACGTTCACGCTGTCCTCGGGAGCGAGCAGCGACTACTACGTGGACTGCCGCGCCACCACGCTCGACGCCGAGGGCGCGCGGCTCACCGGGCGGCTGTTCCTGGACGAGATCCGCACGCGCGGCTGGCATCCGGAGGCCATCGGCGGATTGACGCTGGGCGCCGATCCCATCGTGGTGTCGGTGGCCATCCTGAGCGCGCAGCAGTTGCAGCGGCGCACCAGCGAACGCACTCCTGGCTCCGACGCCGAGCACCCCATTGAAGGCTTCCTGGTGCGCAAACAGGAGAGGACGCACGGCACCGGGCAGCGCATCGAGGGCTTCCGCCGCTCCGGAGCGCCGGTCATCATCGTGGACGACGTGTGTACCACGGGCGGCTCCACCATGGAAGCCATTCAGGCGGCGCGCGAGTTCGGCTTCCGGGTGATCGCCGTCATGTGCCTGGTGGAGCGCGAAGAAGCGGGAGGACGCGCCGCCGTGGAGAAAGCCTCTGCCCCGGCGCCCTTCGTTGCCATCTTCAAGTCGAGCGAGGTGCGGGAGGAACATCTGCGGCTGCAGGCCATGCGCGCCGCGCTGTGAGGAGGGCCGGAGAATGATCGGCAAGCTGGGAATGATCATGGTAGTGGTGAAAGACATGAAGCGCAGCGTGGCTTTCTATCGCGACATGCTGGGGCTGAAGCTGGAATATGAATCGCCGCATTGGAGCCAGGTGAGTGCCGGCGACGTCAAGATTGGCCTGCATCCCGAAGGCAAGGACGTGAAGGTGAGCCCGACCACCGGCCTGAGTTTCGGTTTCTACGTGCCCGATGTGCAGAAAGCCGCAACCGAACTCAAAGCGCAGGGCGCGCGAATGATCATGGAGCCGCGCAAAGAAGGCTTCGGCTGGCTGGCCATCGTGAGCGATCCGGATGGCTATTCCATTCAACTGGGCGAGGAACCCAAGAAAGCCGACTAGCGGTTGCTATGGCGACTGTACAGGACATCCACGGGCAGGTGTTGGCAGTACGGAGTCTTTCATTGGCCAACACTCAAAATGCCTCTTGCCCCAGCCGTGTCTCCCAGATTCTGATAGCCGGTCTGTTGCTGGCCTGGTCCGGTACCCTGGCTCATGCCCAGTTCGGTAGA
>CAZXVY010000260.1:0-957 GCA_964644115.1 uncultured Terriglobales bacterium | reverse complement strand
ACGTTGCGAGCAACGTCTCTACGAGGGTTGCAAAGAAGCCGCCAACTAACGACTGACGACCAACGACTAGCAACTGACGACTAACGACTGATGATCAAGACCCTTGAATGGACCGACGACGGCGTGCGGCTGCTGGACCAGACCCGGCTGCCCACGGAGGAAATCTACGTCACCTGCGGGACCTACGAAGAGGTGGCGGAGGCCATCCGCAGCATGATCGTGCGGGGCGCGCCCGCCATCGGCGTCACCGCAGCCATGGGCATCGCGTTGGGCGCGCGCGACGCCGACGGCGACCACGTCTCCGAATTCCGCCGCAACTTCGATCAGATCTGCGACACCCTGGGCGAAACCCGGCCCACCGCGGTGAACCTCTTCTGGGCCATCGAGCGCATGCGCCGCCGCTTCGAAGCCTGCTCGGAGATGCCGGTGGCCGCCATCAAGCTGGAACTCATCGCCGAAGCGAAGCGCATTTACCTGGAAGACCTGGCCGCGAACGAGGCGCTGGCCAAACATGGCGCCACGCTCATGCCCGCCAGCGGCGCCGTCCTTACGCACTGCAACGCCGGCGCGCTGGCCACCGCTGGGGGATACGGCACGGCGCTGGGCGTGATCCGGGCGGCCATCGAGTCCGGGAAAAAGCTGAGCGTTTACGCAGACGAAACCCGGCCCTTCCTGCAGGGCTCGCGGCTCACCGCGTGGGAGCTGGCCAAGGACGGCATTCCCACCACGGTCATCGCCGACAACATGGCCGGCGCCATGATGCAGCAGGGCAAGATCGGCGCGGTAGTGGTGGGCGCGGACCGCATCGCCTCGAACGGTGACACCGCCAACAAGATCGGAACCTATACCGTGGCCGTGCTGGCCAAAGAACACGGCATCCCGTTTTACGTGGCCGCGCCCTTCTCTTCGATTGACCTGAGCATCCCCGACGGATCGAAAATCCCCATCGAGCAGCGC
>CAZXVY010000259.1:0-4403 GCA_964644115.1 uncultured Terriglobales bacterium | reverse complement strand
TTCCTTGGTCCCGCCGAAGGGCAGATGGACTTCCGCGCCGATGGTGGGCGCGTTCACGTACGTGATGCCCGCGTACAGGTCCCGCATGGCGCGGAACGCCTGGTTCACGTCGCGGGTGTAGATGGCCGACGACAACCCGTACGGGATCCCGTTCGAAATCTCCACCGCCTGTTCCATGCTGTCGCAGGGAATCACGGAGACCACGGGCCCGAAGATTTCCTCCTGCGCAATGCGGGCTTTCGCGTCTACGTCGCCGAAGATCGTAGGCTGGAAGAAGTGTCCGTGCGCGAACCCGCCTCCGGTGATGGGCTCGCCTCCGCACAACAGCTTGGCTTCGCCTTTGCCGATCTCCGTGTACTGCTGGGTGGTCTTGATTTGCGACGCGTTGACCTGCGGCCCCATGTCCACGGACTCGTCCAGCCCGGGGCCTACTTTCAGAGAGCGCGCGCGGGCCACGAACTTCCCCACGAACTCGCGATAGATACCCTTCTGGGCGATCACCCGGCTGGCGGCGGTGCAGCGCTGGCCGGTGGTGCCGAAGCCGCCCCACAACGCCCCGTCCACGGCCAGGTCGAGGTTGGCGTCGTCGAGCACGAGGATGGCGTTCTTGCCGCCCATCTCCAGCGAGCAGTGCTTGAATCCGCGCGCCGCCACCTCGCCGATGGCGCGTCCCACTTCGCTCGATCCGGTAAAGGACACGGCGCGCACGTCCGGGTGCGACACCAGCGCCACGCCCGCGTCCGATCCGAAGCCGGTCACCAGGTTCACCACGCCCTCGGGAACGCCCGCGTCCGCCAGCGTGCGCACCAGGTTCAGGGTGGAAAGCGGCGTGTCCTGCGCCGGCTTGATCACGCAGGTGTTGCCGCAGACCAGCGCCGGGATGAGTTTCCACGACGGGATGGCCATGGGAAAGTTCCAGGGCGTGATCATGCCGCAGACGCCAATCGGCATGCGCACCGCCATGGCGAACTTGTTGGGCAACTCCGAAGGCGTGGTGACGCCGAACAGGCGGCGTCCTTCGCCGGCCATGTAGAAAACCGTGTCGATGGCTTCCTGCACGTCGCCCCGCGTCTCCTTCAGGATCTTGCCCATCTCGCGGGTCATGTCGCGGGCATACTCTTCCTTGCGCTCCATCAGCATCTGGCCGGCGCGATAGAGGATCTCGGCGCGGCGCGGCGCCGGCACCAGCCGCCAGGTCTCGAAGGCCGCTTTGGCCGCGGCCATCGCCGTGTCTACGTCTTCCTTGCCGGAGCGCTGGAAGATGCCCACCACCTCCCGCGTGTCCGCGGGATTCAGGTTTTCGTAGGTCCTCCCGGTGCGCGATTCCACCCACTTCCCGGCGATAAAGTTCTTATAGGTCTTGGGTTCGGGCATGATGGCTGGCAAAGCTCCTTCTCTGGATGCGAGGCAATGCTAACGACGCGGCCCGCCGCGCGCAAGTCGGAGGTGAGGACAGCCCTAGCGCCGCGGTTTACTGGGGGCGCCTGCGTCGGGGCGCAGCGACGGCGAATCTTCCGGCGCGGGCAGGCGTTCGGGATTGATCACTTCGGCATAGCTGGGACCCAGGCCCAGCTTGATCAAGGCGCGCGAGTCGGGAACCACTCTGGTCTGCCAGCCGTTGTCCTGCTGATACTTCATCATGGCTTGCCGGGAGCGGTCGTCCCAGGCTCCCGTGGGTTCGCTGGCCAGGTATTTTTCCCGAACCAGGGCTTCCTGGATCTGGCGGATGCGTTGCTGGTCAATGGCCTGCTGTCCGCGACGCTTCCAGGCCCCGCGCCGTGCCCGCCGCGAGCGCTTCTTGGACGTGACCTTCTTGTTCGACTTGCTGCTGGTGACTTTGGTTTTTGTTGCGGGGGTTCCCGCTGCGGGCTTGCTGGACGTTTTCTTGGTCGCGGCGGCGGCCGAGGGGCCGGCGGCCAATCCGGCACTTAACACCACGGCACCCAGCCAGCGCAGCCTGCTTCGGGTTCGCGAAACCGTTTTGGACAAAGCAAGCCTCAGGATACCGGCGGGGGCATGATGCCACAGGACAGGGCCTGCCGCCAGATTACGTAGGTATCAAATCAGGTTACGGCAGTTTGCCTCCCAGGAAGATGCTGCCGCCGCCGCGCCCGGTGTGTACCAGGAAGGCCACGTCGTCCCCGCTCTTCAGTCCGGACTCGATGCGGCGGAACTCTTCTTCGCTGTTTACCGGGCGGCGGTTCACTTCCAGGATTACCATGCCGCGGACCAGGCCCAGATCTTCGGCAAAGGACCCGGTGCGCACATCCTGCACGATCACCCCGCGCTGCTCCACTCCCAGGCGCTCGGCCATTTCCTGGGTGAAGTTTCGCACGGTGACGCCCATGCGGGCCGGGGTGGGTTGCGAGTCGTCGGACTCGCCCTCGTCGTCACCCAGGCGGTCGCGGAACAACTTGGCGCGGTCGGCGATGACCACCGAAGCCTCGCCCTTCTTGCCGTCGCGCATGTAGGCGAGCTTGGCGCTGGAGCCGGGCTTGCGGCTGGAAATTTCCGCTACCAGCGCGTCCCCGTTCTGCACCGGCTTGCCGTCCACCGCGGTGATGGTGTCCCCCACCTTGATGCCGCCCTTCTCCGCCGGGCCGCCGCTGGTGACGTCGGCAATGATCACGCCGCCGCCCGCGCCGTACACCCGGGCCACCGAAGAGTTGGGGATGGCGTTGAACTGCACCCCAATGGAGCCGCGCGTCACCTTGTGCTCCGGCCCGATCAGCTCGTTATAAACCTTGGCCACGGTGTTGGAGGGCAGCGCAAATCCCACGCCCTGGTAGCCGCTGGACTGCGTATAAATCGCGGTGTTGATGCCGATCACTTCCCCCTTCAGGTTCACCAGCGGTCCGCCCGAGTTGCCGGGATTGATGGCCGCGTCGGTCTGGATGAAGCTCTGGAACTGGCGCCGCGGAATGATGTTGCGTCCCTTGGCGGAAACGATGCCCGCAGTCACCGTCTGCTGCAATCCGAAGGGGCTGCCCACGGCCAGCACCCAGTCGCCCACCACCATGGATTCCGAGTTGCCCAGCTTGGCGGCCGGCAGCGATTTGCTGGTTTCCACCTTGATCACCGCCAGGTCGGTCTCTTTGTCGGCGCCGATCACCTTGGCGTCGTGCGGCGGGTCGCCAGGTTCATCGGAAGCCAGTTGCACCCGAATGCGGTCCGCGCCCTCGACTACGTGGGCGTTGGTCAGGATGTAGCCGTTGGGGTCCACAATCACGCCCGAACCCAGCGAGCGCTCCCGAATGCCGCCGCCCCCGCCGCCCGGGCCCGAGCCGTCATCGCCATCCTGCTGGGGGCCAAAGAAGCGGTCAAAAAAGTCCTGGAAAGGATCGTTCTCACCGTGCGGAACGCCGCGCCGCCGCTGCGGACCCTGCCGGGGCCGGATGGTGGACTCGGTGTTGATGTTGACCACCGAGGGCTCAATCTGCTTGGCGACCTGGGAAAACGCCGTGGAAAGCTGCTGCGGCTCGGGAATTTCCAGGGGCGCCGCGTCGGCCGACGAGTTCGAGTCCTTGCCGCCCTTTACCCCAAAGGAAATCAGCGTCCCCAGCAAAATGCCCAGCGCCAGCGTGGCCAGCACCGTAAACAGCGACGCCAATCTCAAAGCCCGCATGCGCGCAAACCATCCGCCACTGCCCCAACTCATATCCTGCCTCCCGACTTTCAACAGTAGATTATACCTGCTGGCGCACCCCTGCCACCCAGGCCGCCATTGCAGTTAGACGCGCCTTCCCGGAAAAGCGTTATCTGAGCGGCAGCTGTGTAGAGGCGGGCGAGTCGCCCGCTTCCACACGGTGGTCATTTCTCGCCGCCGTGGTCGCGTGTCACCGGTATACCCATGGCCGCGCCGGCCAGGGATTGCTGAGGCACGGGCTCAAAGGGAACCAGTTTGTCGATGGGCTCGGGATCGGTGGCGGCGATGGGGTCGGTGGGGTAGAGATTGAGGCGGAGACGCTCCAGGTTGGAGGCGGCGACGGCGAGGCCGTAGACCAGAATGCCGGCGCGGCGGCGGCGGATGTGGTTGCCGGCGAAGGCACGGAGCACAGTGGTCATGGCCACCTGGATGGCATTGGCGTCTTCCAGGATTGGAAGCGAGAGGGACTCGAGGATTTCGGCGTCCATGTCGTCGCGGTCGGGGGTCTTGGTGGAGAGCTTGACGGTGCGGGCCTGACGGAGGTTGTCGAGGCGCTCACGGTCGCGCTGGTGGAAGTAGCAGAACTGGCCTCCCTTGAGGCTGGGAGACTGGCAGAGGGTTCCGTTGGTGAGGACGTGGTTGCAAGTGGGATAGCGAGCCATTGTTTGCCTTCTTTCGTGGGGGGGTATGGGGGCCCCCTTTTTTCTAAATTCGTCCAGGGTAAGGAGATAGCGGAAATGGGTGGTTCAAGTTCGTG
>CAZXVY010000258.1:0-4418 GCA_964644115.1 uncultured Terriglobales bacterium | reverse complement strand
AATCAACAGCTTGACCAGACCAAACCCTGTAACCGATTGATTCCTAAAGACCCACAGGGGGGCGCCCCTCCCCAAAACCAGAAACCAGAAACGAGGAACCCACACAAAATGCATCCCAACATTCCCCAATGCCAGTACATCAAGACCGACGGCTGCCGCTGTGGCTCACCCGCCCTGCGCGGCCAGCGTTTCTGCTACTTCCACTACGAAGTCAACCGCCCCACCGTCTGCCTCGACATCCCTCCGCTGGAGGACGCCAACGCTATCCAGATCGCTCTCACCGACCTGGCCCGCGCCGTGGCCGACGAACGCATTGACCTCAAGCGCGCCACCGTCCTCGGCTACCTGCTCCAGACCGCCGGCGCCAACCTCAAGAGAGTCCAGATCGGTGTCTTCAAGGACTCCATGGTCCTCGAGCTCCCCAAGCAGGATCCCTACTTCCGCGGCGTCCACACCGAGCGCGGCGACGAAGCCCAGCGCCGCGAAGAAGCCGCATTTTCTTCCTCGGAGCCCGCCCCGGTAGAGACGCAGCTTGCTGCGTCTCCCATCCCCTTCCGCAACCTGAAATCCGGAACCTGACAGGCGGCGGGAAAACTACGTAGCGCCGGCGTCTCGCCGGCTGTCGCAGCGGCATCCTGCCGCCGCTCGGAAACCAGAAACCAGAAACCAGAACGTTCAGTTCGGCTCGCTTTTCTCTTCCGGCTTGCTGGCGGTGGTTTTGGCGGGAGCCGTCGGGGCGTCGAGCCGCTGCAATTCCGATCCCGCAGGCTGTTCCAGCACGAACTGCTGGTCCGACAGCGGCTGGTTCAGCTTCAGCTTCACGATGAAGAGCTGGATGGCGTACTCCTCCTGCGGACGCCAGATGCGGATGGCAGCGGGAAACATGAGGCCTTCGTACTCGGTGAACTGCTCGTAGCTGGCTTCCGTGGCCACGTTGGAGTAGCGGTCGTAGACGATCTGGCGGTGGGGCAGCAGGTCGGCGCGGCTGAACACGATCTTGCGCGAGATCTTCCAGGCTTCGGCCTCGCGGCGCAGGATGCTGACCACGTAGGTGGGCTCTTCCACCTGTTTCTTGGTCGCCGGGTCACGCACCATATCGGTGCCGCCTTCCACGAAGACGATCTCCTCCCGGGGATCAATTTCCTGCAGGAAGAGGGCGTCAAAGATGTGCTGCGGGCGCAGGTTTTCCAGGGGCTTGTCCGAGGGCCGCGCGCTCTGGTTGTCGCCGATGACGAAGCGGTTCTTGGCGGGAATGGAGAGGCGGAATTCCTCGCCGCTGCTCACCATGTCGAAGGCGGTGCTGCGCAGGATGGGGAACAGGCCGATCATGCGCAACTGGTTGGGCTTGCGCACCAGCACGTAGCCGCGCATCTCCTGGATTTCGGTGACCTTGCCGCGCTTGACCCCGCCGATGGCCGGGGCGATGTCCACGGTGGCGTTCAGGGTGCGCACCTTGGCGGCCTCGGCGTTGATGAAGCCGATGAGCTCCTCGAGGCTGGCCTCCTTGATCGCGGCGCTGGAAACACGCCGCTCCACCGTGCGCGTGCGGAACAGGCATCCGGTAAGGGGCAGGACGGCCAGCAGGGCGAGGAGTGCCGGAAAGCGAACCGCTGGTCTCATTCAGGTTTGGGCAGCACCCCTAAAAGTTCAGGCCGGCGTCCCTGTGGAAATCCGGCCCTGAGTAGGAGTATATAGCCGTCCCTCGGTTGGAGGCGAGCCCGTAGAGACCTAGCTTGCTACGTCTCGCGTCCAGGAGACGTTGCTGGCGGGTTCTGGAGACGTTGCTAGCAACGTCTCTACGGTGAATTCTGGAGCATCCTGTAGAGACGCAGCTTGCTGCGTCTCACGTCCCGGAGACGTTGCTGGCGGGTTCTGGAGGCGTTGCTAGCAACGTCTCTACGGTGAATTCTGGAGCATCCTGTAGAGACGCAGCTTGCTGCGTCTCCCCCTTTGGAGAGGTTGCCAGCAACGCCTTTACCGTTGCTCGCGGGCCACGGCGCGGCGGTAGGCGGCGACGTTGCGGGCGTGCTCGGCGGCCGTGCGGGCGAAGCGATGCGCTCCGTGGTTGTCGCTCACGAAGTAGTAATAATCGGTGGCCGCGGGCTTCATGGCCGCCCCCAGCGCGGCCCGTCCCGGATTGGCGATCGGCCCGGGAGGCAAACCAGCCTTGCGGTAGGTGTTGTAGGGCGAATCAAACTCCAGGTCGGACTTGTAGATGGTGCCGCGATAGCGTCCCGCGAGCTGGGCAGCGTAGACCACGGTGGGATCAGCCGCCAAGACCATTTTTGTCTGCAAGCGGTTGGCATAGACGCCGGCCACCAGGGCGCGTTCTTCCGGCACGCTGGTTTCCTTCTCCACAATCGAGGCCAGGGTGACCACGCGGCGGAGGTCGGAGGCCAAGCCCAGTGAGCCGGCCTCCTGCCGGAAGCGGCGGACCATGGCGGCGGCCAGATCGCGCGGCGATTGCACGCGGCTGAACTGGTAAGTGTCCGGGAACAAGTAGCCCTCCAGGGAGGCGGCGCCGGGATCGAGGTCGGAGATGAGCGCCGTCTCCGACTGCGCGACCTTGAGGAATTGCCCGCGGGTGGCCAGGCCGGCGGCCTCCATGGCGGAGGCGATCTCGAAGACACTGAAGCCCTCGGGAATGACCACGGTGTGGGTCACCACGTCGCCGCGCGCCAGCCGCTGGTAGACCTCGAGCGGTGTGGCCGGATGGTCGAAGCGGTACTCGCCGGCTTTCAAGGCCTGCTGCCCGCGCGCGTAGTGTAGCAGCAGGAAAGCTGGCACGCTGCGCACCACGCCCGCCGCATGCAGGTCCACAGCGATCTGGCGGGCGGATGTCCCGGGACGCAGCAGGACGAATTTCTCCCTGGCCGGGCCGTAGGGGACGAGCAGCATCCACGCCAGCCAGGCGCCGGCGGCCAGCAGGGCCAGCAGCAACAGCTTGAAAAGAGTGCGCAACAGGCACCCAGTTTAACCCGACTGGGGCTGCACTCCGCCGCGCAGTCAGCGCTCGGGCTGATAAAGATAGGGCCCGCCGGAGTTGCGGGCCAGCGATTCCGCCACCTGCAAAAAGGCCCGCGCCGCATGAGAAAGGCTGGCCTTCTTGCGGTAGATCAGGCGGAGGCGGCGCTCCACCCGCAGTTCGCGCACCGGGATGCGCACCAGCTCGCCGCGCGCGATTTCCGCTTCCACGCAGATTCCGGGTACCAGCGCGACCCCGTTGCCCAGGGCAACGAATTTCTTGATGGCCTCGAGCGTGGGCAACTCCACCGGCATGTTCAGCGGCGTCCGGTGGCGCCGGAAGGCCTGCAGGACGCGCGTGCGGTACGGGGAAGCGACGTGGTGGGCCACAAAGGATTCCGCGCCCAATTGCCGGATGCTGGCCTTTCCGGCCGCCGCCAGGGGATGACGGGGATGGGTCACTAAGGCCAACTGGTCGCGATAGACGACGATGGAACGCAGCAAGGGATCTTCGGGGCGGAAGGAGATCACCCCCATCTCCACGTTGTGCTTGCACACCGCTTCGGGGATGCGGCTGGCCAACGACCGTTGTACGGTCACTTTGATCATGGGATAAAGCCGCCGGAACTCATGCAGCACGGGCAGCAGGTACTGGCAGGTGAACTCGTTGGCGGAGATGGCCAGCTTGCCGGCCTGGCCCTGCCGCAGCTCCGATAGCGCATTGAAGGTTTCTGAGCGCAGGTTGAGCAGGCGCTCCGAGTAATCCAGCAGCAACTGGCCGGCGTCGGTGAGGGTGCCGTCGCGGGAAGAGCGGTCGAGGAGCGGCTCCCCCAACTCGCGCTCCAGTTTGCGCACCGCCTGGCTGACGGCCGGCTGGGTGCGGTGCAGCTTGACGGCCGCGCGGGAAAAGCTCCCTTCGCGAGCCACGGTGACGAAAGTTTCCAGGAGATAGAGGTCCATATCCGGTCCTTCCTGAAGCCTATGCGGGGCTGCACCATTACTTATACAATAAGCGTAACTTATATAAAACAAATAATTATAAACTTTCCTTAGTCGCCTGGCCCCCGATAGCATGGCCTCACGGGCGCAGTCTGGCTTGCCTGCCCGGGAGGTGTGTGCCATGACGCCCACGCGGATCACGGTTTTTGATACCACCCTGCGCGACGGGGAGCAGTCTCCGGGCTGCAGCATGAACCTGGAGGAGAAAGTGCGGTTGGCCCACCAGCTTGACCGGCTAGGGGTGGATGTAATCGAGGCCGGCTTCCCGATTGCGTCGGAAGGCGACTTTCAGGCGGTGCGCGCGGTGGCCCGGGAAGTGCGGCGCCCGGCGATAGCCGCGCTCTCCCGCGCCAGCCGCGCCGACATTGACCGCGCGTGGGAAGCGTTGCAGCCGGCCGAGCGCCCCCGCATTCACACCTTCCTGGCCACATCGGACATCCATTTGCAGTACAAGC